>NZ_BAAAIF010000062.1:0-63338 GCF_039525925.1 Streptomyces javensis
CGGAGCCTGAGGCTGAAGGTGTGGTGTTGCCTGCTGTGCCGTGGGTGGTGTCGGGTGCGGGTGAGGCGGCGGTGCGGGCGCAGGTGGAGCGGCTGCGCGAGTTTGTTGCGGAGGATCCTGGGTTGGATCCGGTGGATGTGGGGTGGTCTTTGGCGACTACTCGTTCTGCGTTGTCGCATCGTGCGGTGGTGGTGATTGCGGATGGTGAGGAGTCGCTGGGGGCTTTGGAGGGTGCTCCGGTGCCGGGTGGGTTGGGTGTGTTGTTTGCTGGTCAGGGGTCGCAGCGGTTGGGGATGGGGCGTGGGTTGTATGAGGCGTATCCGGTGTTCGCTGCGGTGTGGGATGAGGTGTGTGCCCAGCTGGATCGGCATGTGGATAGGCCGGTGGGTGAGGTGGTGTGGGGTGATGATGCCGGGCTGGTTGGGGAGACGGCGTATACGCAGGCGGGGTTGTTCGCGCTGGAGGTGGCGCTGTATCGGCTGGTCACTTCGTGGGGTGTGAGGCCGGATTACCTGTTGGGTCATTCGATTGGTGAGTTGGCTGCGGCGTATGTGGCGGGTGTGTGGTCGTTGGAGGATGCGGCCCGGGTGGTGGCTGCTCGGGGTCGTTTGATGCAGGCGTTGCCGTCGGGTGGCGCGATGGTCGCGGTGGCGGCGCCGGAGGAGGAAGTCCGGGCGCTGCTGGGCGACGGGGTCGCGGTTGCGGCGGTGAATGGCCCTGAGTCGGTGGTGATCTCAGGTGATGCGGATGCGGTGTACGCCGTCGAGGAGACGTTCGCCATGGGTGGGGTGCGGACGCGGCGGTTGCGGGTGAGTCATGCGTTTCATTCGGCTCGTATGGACGACATGCTCGCGGAGTTCGGCGAGGTGCTGAACGGTGTTGAGTTCCGCGCCCCGGGCGTGCCCGTCGTATCGAACGTCTCCGGTGCGGTGGCGGGCGAGGAGTTGTGCTCGCCGGAGTACTGGGTGCGGCATGTGCGGGAGACGGTCCGATTCGCCGATGGGCTGAACACCCTGCGCGAGCTGGGGGTGGCTTCGTTCCTGGAGCTGGGGCCGGATGGCACGTTGACCGCACTGGTCGACGGCGATGGTGTGCCTGTCTTGCGCCGGGACCGTCCGGAGCCCCTGACCGTCATGGCTGCTCTGGGCGGGCTGTATGTGCGGGGTATCGAGATCGACTGGGATGCGGTGTTTCCGGGTGGTCGGCGGGTCGATCTCCCCACCTACGCGTTCCAACGGCAGCGGTTCTGGTTGGAGTCGGCCTCGGACCAGCCCACGACCAGCGCCGTTGACGCGGCGTTCTGGGACGCGGTCGAGCGTGGGGATGCGCGGGCGCTGGGCATTGACGAGGAACAGCCGTTGAGTGCCGTACTGCCTGCCCTCTCGTCCTGGCGGAGGGCGCGGCAGGAGCAGTCGGATATCGATGGCTGGCGTTACCGGCTCGGCTGGACACCGATCCCGGCGATGTCCGGGGAGGCGGGCCTGACCGGCACGTGGCTGGTGGTGGGCGAGGGCGGAGACGACGTTGTCGCCGTGCTGCGTGCTGCGGGGGCCGATGCGCGAGTTGTGACGACGGTGGAGCTGGGTGTGGGGCCGGTTGCGGGTGTGGTGTCGTTGTTGTCGGTTGAGGCGACGGTGGCGTTGCTGCAAGCTCTTGTGGCGGTTGAGGTTGGTGCGCCGTTGTGGTGTGTCACTCGTGGTGCGGTCTCGGTGGTTGACGGTGACGTGGTGGATCCTGAGCAGGCGGGTGTCTGGGGTCTGGGCCGGGTGATCGGTCTGGAGCATCCGGACCGTTGGGGTGGGCTGATCGATCTGCCTGTCGAACTGGACGATGGCACGGGAAAGGCGCTGGTCGGCATCCTCGCCGGGGGCACCGGTGAGGATCAGGTCGCCGTCCGTGTCACTGGCACGTGGGGTGCCCGGTTGACGCGGGCGACGCCGATCGGCGGTGCGGATGGTGGGGCATCGGCCGGGTGGCGTGGGTGTGGTACGGCGTTGGTCACTGGTGGTACGGGTGCGTTGGGCCGTCAGGTGGCGCGCTGGCTGGTGGACAGCGGTGTGGAGCGGGTCGTGCTGACGAGCCGCCGGGGTGCCGAGGCGCCCGGTGCCGCGGAGCTGGTGGCCGAGTTGGGGAGCCGCGTGCACATCGTGGCCTGCGATGTCGGCGATCGTGAGGCGCTCGCGGCTGTTATGGCGACGGTTCCGGATGTGCGCACCATCGTGCATGCGGCGGGTGTCCTTGACGACGGGGTGCTCGAGTCGCTGTCCCCTGAGCGGATCCGTGCCGTGATGCGGGCCAAGGCCGACGGCACCCGCCATCTGCACGAGTTGACCCGTGACCTCGACCTTGACGCCTTTGTGTTGTTCTCGTCGGCCGCCGGGACTATGGGCAATGCGGGTCAGGGGAGTTATGCGGCGGCCAATGCGGTTCTGGACGGGTTGGCGTGGCGGCGTCGGGCTGAGGGTCTGGTGGCCACGTCGGTGGCCTGGGGCGCCTGGGCCGAATCCGGTATGGCCGCAGAGGTGGCGCGGTCGCAGGGCATGGATCCGAGGTCGGCGCTGGCCGCTCTGGGGCAGGTGCTGGCCGCTGGCGAGACCACGGTGATGGTGGCCGACATCGACTGGGCGACCTTCGGGGCCCGGTTCACCGCCTCACGGCCGAGCCCGCTGCTCAGCGAGTTGCTCAGCGGGTTGCTCAGCGACGGAACCGTGCCGACCGAGGCGGCTGACGGCGAACCGGCCGACGCGTTCGCCACCCGCCTGGAGGCCATGGCCGAGCGGGAACGGGCGGCCACCGTACTGGACCTCGTCCGTACACATGTGGCCGCTGTCCTGGGACACACGGCATCCGAGGCGATCGACCCGGCCCGGCCCTTCCAGGAGATCGGTTTCGACTCGCTCACCGCGGTGGAGCTGCGGAACCGGCTCACCGCGGCCACCGGGGTGCGACTCCCGGCTTCCGTGATCTACGACTACCCGACCCCGGCCGCGCTCGCCGAGCATGTGTGCCGGGAGGCGCTGGGCCTGGGCGGACGGACACCGGCCCCGGTGGTGGCACGCCCGGTGGACGACGAACCGATCGCCATCATCGGGATGAGCTGCCGTTTCCCCGGCGGGGTGAGCTCGCCGGAGGACCTGTGGCGGCTGCTGGCCGAGGGCCGTGACGCCGTGTCGGAGTTCCCGGCGGACCGTGGCTGGAACCTGGCCGAGCTGTACGACCCGGATCCCGACCACCCCGGCTCCTCGTACGTCCGGGCGGGCGGATTTCTCGATGACGCGGCCGCGTTCGACCCCGGCTTCTTCGGGATCTCGCCGCGTGAGGCGCTCGCGATGGACCCGCAGCAGCGGCTGCTGCTGGAGGTCGCCTGGGAGGCGTTCGAGCGCGCCCATATGTCCCCCGCCACCCTCAAGGGCAGCCGGACCGGGGTGTTCGTCGGGACCAACGGCCAGGACTACGCCGCTCTGGCGAGCGGGGCCCCGCAGAGCGCGCAAGGGTATCTGGGCACGGGCAGCGCCGCCAGTGTCGCCTCGGGCCGGCTGGCGTACACCTTCGGCCTCGAGGGCCCGGCGGTCACCGTGGACACCGCCTGCTCGTCATCGCTGGTCGCGCTGCACCTCGCCGCACAGGCCCTGCGCTCCGGCGAATGCTCCTTGGCCCTGGCCGGCGGTGCGACCGTCATGGCCACTCCGGCGGCCTTCCTGGAATTCTCCCGTCAGCGTGCGTTGGCTGCCGATGGGCGCTGCAAGGCGTTCGCGGCGGCGGCGGACGGCACCGGCTGGGGTGAGGGCGTCGGCATGCTCCTGGTGGAGCGGCTCTCCGACGCGGAGCGCAACGGCCATCGAGTGCTGGCGGTGATGCGTGGCTCCGCCGTCAATCAGGACGGCGCGTCCAACGGGCTCACGGCGCCGAACGGCCCGTCGCAGCAGCGAGTGATCCGTCAGGCACTGGCGAACGCCCGGCTGTCCGCCACGGACATCGATGTGGTGGAGGCGCACGGCACCGGCACCAGCCTCGGCGACCCGATCGAGGCGCAGGCACTGCTCGCCACGTACGGTCAGGACCGGCCTGAGAACAAGCCACTGTGGCTCGGCTCGGTGAAGTCCAACATCGGGCACACCCAGGCGGCCGCCGGTGTGGCCGGTGTGATCAAGATGGTCATGGCCATGCGACACGGTGTACTGCCGCGGACCCTGCATGTCGACTCGCCCACGCCCCATGTGGACTGGGCGGCGGGCCGGGTCGCGTTGCTCGTCGAGGGGAGGGAGTGGCCGCGGACCGGCGCTCCTCGCCGGGCGGGTGTGTCCTCGTTCGGGGTCAGTGGCACCAACGCCCATGTGATCGTTGAGCAGGGGCCGGTGGTGGCCCGGCCCGACCAGGCGCGCGGGTCCGACCTCGAACCGGATCGGGAGTCGGCGCACGAGGCATCACTGCCCGTGCCGTGGGTGCTGTCAGGCGCGGGAGAGGCCGGGCTGAGGGCCCAGGTCGAGCGGCTGGCGTCGTTCATCGACGCCCATCCGGGCCTGGATCCCGCCGATGTCGGGTGGACGCTGGCGGCCGGCCGTTCGCGTCAGTCGCACCGCGCCGTAGTGGTGGGTGCGGACCTCGCGGAGCTACGACGTGGACTGGAGGGCGTCTCGACCGGTGGCGCCGCCCGGTCCGGCCGCAAGGTGGTGTTCGTCTTCCCCGGCCAGGGGTCGCAGTGGGCCGGAATGGCGTTGGAACTGCTGGAGCACTCACCGCTGTTCGCGGAGCGGATGCGTGAATGCGCCGATGCGCTCGCCCCGTTCGTCGAGTGGTCCTTGTGGGACGTGCTGGGCGATGAGGTGGCGCTCGGCCGGGTTGATGTGGTGCAGCCGGTGTTGTGGGCGGTGATGGTGTCGCTGGCCGAGCTCTGGCGTTCGTACGGTGTGGAGCCGTCGGCGGTGGTGGGCCACTCGCAGGGTGAGATCGCGGCGGCCTGTGTGGCGGGTGGTCTGTCGCTGGAGGACGGTGCCCGTGTGGTGGCCTTGCGGAGCAGGGCGCTGCTCGCCCTGTCGGGCCGGGGCGGGATGGTGTCGGTTCCGGTGCCCGCCGATCGGCTGCGGGGTCGTGCGGGGCTGTCGGTGGCGGCGGTGAACGGTCCGGCGTCGACGGTGGTGTCCGGTGCGGTTGAGGAGCTGGAGACGGTGCTGGCGGAGTTCCCGGAGGCCAAACGGATTCCGGTGGATTACGCCTCGCACTCCCCGCAGGTGGCCGAGATCCAGCGGGAGCTGGCGGACGCGCTGGCGCCGGTCCGGCCGCGCGGCGGACAGGTCGCGTTCCACTCGACGGTGACCGGACGGCTCACCGACACCAGTGAACTCGACGCCGACTACTGGTACCGCAACCTCCGGCACACGGTGGAATTCCAGAGCACCGTCGAAGCCCTGATGAACCAGGGCCACACCGTGTTCGTCGAGGTGAGCCCGCACCCCGTGCTGACCATCGGCATCCAGGACACCGCCGAGAACCCAAGTACCCCCGACATCACGGACGCCCCCGACGCCACAGGCACCCCCGACGTCACTGGTACTCCCGACGCCCCCGGCGTCACCGGCGCCGACATCGTCGTCACCGGATCGCTGCGCCGCGACGACGGTGGCCCCGCCCGCTTCCTCACCGCCCTCGGCGACCTCCACACCCGGGGCGTGGACGTGGACTGGCGCCCGGTTTTCGCCGGAGCCCGGACGGTGGACCTTCCCACCTACGCCTTCCAACGGGAACGCTTCTGGCTGAAGCCAGTGCGGGCGGTGACCCAGGCGTCCGGGCTGGGCCTCGGCGATATCGAGCACCCGCTGCTGGGCGCGGTACTGCCCCTGCCCGGGGACGAGGGCGGTGTGCTGACCGGACTGCTCTCCCTGGACGGCCAGCCCTGGCTGGCCCATCACATGGTGCGGGACACGGTGGTCTTCCCCGGCACGGGATTCGTCGAACTCGCCCTACAGGCCGGTCAGCGCTTCGGCCACTCGGTGGTGGAGGAGCTGACCCTGGAGACCCCGCTGGTGGTGCCGGACCAGGGCGGGGTCCAGGTACAGGTGGCCGTCTCGGCGGCGGACGAACGCGGCCGGAGGCCGATCACGGTGCACTCGTGCCGTGCCGGGGAGTGGGTGCTGCACGCCTCGGGCACCCTCGGCGCCACGGGAGCCCTCGACGTCACCGAGCCGCGCCCCGCCGAGGTGGCCCGGCCCCTGGAGGTCTGGCCGCCCGAGGGCGCGCGGAGCCTCGATGTCTCGGGGATGTACGAGGCGATGGCGGAGCGCGGCTACGGGTACGGTCCCGCCTTCCAAGGGCTACGCGCCGCGTGGACACGGGACGACGAGATCTACGCCGAAGTGGCTCTGGAGCCGGAGGCACAGGACGTGGCGGCACGGTGCGGTGTGCATCCGGCCCTGCTCGACGCCGCGCTGCACGGAGTGGGGCTCGGCCGCTTCCTCACCGACCCCGGCCGGGCGTATCTCCCGTTCTCCTGGAGCGGGGTGGCGCTGCACGCGGTCGGCGCCTCCGCCATCCGCGTGGTGCTCTCCCCGGCAGGTGCGGACGCGGTGTCGCTGGAGGTGACAGACCCGACGGGAGCGCCGGTGCTGTCGGTGGCGTCGCTCTCGTTGCGTCCGCTGTCCAGCGGGCGGATCGCGGACACCCGGGGGGTGGACCAGGACTCGCTGTACCGCGTGGACTGGGTCGAGATACCGCTGCCGACCGCCCCAACTGCCCCGGCCCCGGTCGAATACGACGCCCTCGCCCCCGACGCCCCCGATGGCCCCGACGCCCCCCACGCCCCCGACGACACCCCCGTACCCGACATGGTGGTGCTGCCGTGTGAGTCGGCCGGTGACCCGGTGTCCACCGTCGTGTGCCGGGCGCTGGCGGCGGTACGGCGATGGCTCGCCGACGAGCGCTATGCCCGGTCGCGGCTGGCCGTGCTGACGCGTGGCGCGATGGCGACCGCTCCCGGCGAGAGCGTCGAAGACCTCGGTGCGGCGGCGGTCTGGGGCCTGCTCCGCAGCGCACAGGCCGAGCATCCGGACCGCTTCGTCCTCGTCGACCACGACGGTCACCAGGATTCCCGTACGGTGCTCGCCGCCGCGCTGGCCGCCGCGGCGGACGGTGGCCATGCGCATCTCGCGCTGCGCCGTGGCCGTGTCCTGACGCCTCAGCTCGCTCCGCTCACCCCGTCCGCGACCGCCCTGTCCACCACCACACCGCCCGCCACTACCCCCGACCCGGAGGCCGGGGCGCCGTGGCGGATTGACGTCACCCGTCAGGGCACGCTGGAGAATCTGGCCGCCGTCCCCTGCCCGGAGGCCGCCGATGTCCTCGGCGCCGGACAGGTGCGGGTGGCGATGCACGCGGCCGGGGTGAACTTCCGGGACGTCGTCGTCGCCCTCGGCATGATCCCCGACCAGGACGTCATCGGCAGCGAGGGCGCCGGAGTGGTGCTCGACATCGGCCCCGGTGTGTCCGGCCTGGCGCCCGGTGACCGGGTGATGGGTCTGTTCTCCGGGGCGTTCGGCCCCGTGGCGGTGACCGATCACCGGCTGTTGGCGCGGCTGCCCGAAGGCTGGTCGTTCGCCTATGCCGCGGCCACGCCGGTGGTGTTCCTGACCGCCATGTACGGGCTGATGGACCTGGCCGGTCTGCGACCCGGTGAATCGGTGCTGGTGCACTCGGCCGCGGGCGGGGTGGGCATGGCCGCGACACAGGTGGCCCGCTGGCTCGGCGCCGAGGTGTACGCCACCGCGAGCCCCGGGAAGTGGGACGCGCTGCGCGCCGCAGGAGTGGCGGACGACCGTATCGCCTCGTCCCGCTCCCTGGAGTTCGCCGACCGCTTCGGCCGGGTGGACGTGGTGCTGAACTCGCTGGCGGGCGAGTACGTGGACGCCTCGCTCGGCCTGCTCGCCGACGGCGGCCGTTTCCTGGAGATGGGCAAGACCGACATCCGCGACGGTGAGCGCGTGGCCGCGGAGCACGGGGTGCGGTACCAGGCGTTCGACCTCATGGACGCGGGGCCGGACCGGGTCGGGGAACTGCTCCGGGAGCTGGTGTCGCTCTTCGAGCGAGGGATCTTCACCGCGCTGCCGACCCGCGCCTGGGACGTCCGGCAGGCGGGGGACGCGCTGCGCTTCCTCTCGCAGGCACGCCACATCGGCAAGCTGGTGCTGTCCATCCCGCAGCCGTTGCGGGAGGGGGACACCGTGCTCATCACCGGCGGCACCGGCACACTGGGCGGGCTGGTCGCCCGTCACCTGGTCGAACGGCACGGAGTACGGGATGTCGTCCTGGCCGGCCGGCGGGGGCCGGACGCCCCGGACGCGGCCGCACTCGCCGCCGCCCTGCGCGAATGCGGCGCCCGGGTGCGGGTGGTGGCCTGTGACGTGGCCGACCGGGACCAGCTGGCACGGCTGCTGGACACCGTCTCCGGCCTGCGGATGGTGGTGCACACCGCGGGTGTGCTCGACGACGGGGTGATCGAGTCGCTCACCCCGGAGCGGGTGCGCGAGGTCCTGAGGCCGAAGGTGGACGCCGCCTGGCATCTGCACGAGCTGACGGCCGGTCGTGAGCTGGCGGAATTCGTGGTGTTCTCCTCGGCCGCGGGTGTTCTGGGAAGCCCCGGGCAGGGCGCCTACGCGGCGGCGAACGCCTGGCTGGACGCGCTGATGGCGCATCGCCGGGCCGCCGGGCTGCCGGGCCTCTCCGTGGCCTGGGGGCTGTGGGCCGAGCGCAGCGGGATGACCGGCCATCTGTCGGACCGGGATCTCGCCCGGATGGCCAGGGCCGGTGCCACGCCCCTCGCCACCGAGCAGGGCCTCCGGCTCCTGGACAGCGCCAGGGCGGCCACCGAGGCGCTCGTGCTGGCCACCCCGCTGAACGCCGCGGCGCTGCGGGCACAGGCCGACGCCGGGGCGCTGCCCGCGCTCTTCCGCGGTCTGGTCCGTGCGCCGATCCGCCGCGCGACCGGCGCGGACCCGGTGGAGGACGAGTCGTCGCTGCGGGGCAGGATGGCCGCGATGCCGGTCGTCGAGCGCGAACAGCTGGTGCTGGACCTGGTCCGTACGCAGGTGGCGACCGTGCTGGGGCACGGCACCCCCGCCGCGGTCGACGCGGCGCGTACGTTCGCGGAGACCGGCTTCGACTCACTCACGGCCGTCGAGCTGCGCAACCGGCTGCGCACCGCCACCGGCGTCAGGCTGTCGGCCACCGCGATCTTCGACTATCCGACACCGGCGGTCCTGGCCGGTCATCTCCTCCGGGAGCTGGACGGCACCGTCGGCGAGGCAGTGACACGGCCCGCCGCCCCGGCCGCCGCCACCGACCGGGACCCGATCGTGATCGTCGGAATGGCCTGCCGCTATCCGGGCGGAGTGACGTCGCCCGAGGAGCTGTGGGAGCTGCTCGCCACCGGGCGCGACGCGGTCGCGGAGCTGCCGGACGACCGGGGCTGGGACCTGGACGGGCTGTACAGCGCCGATCCGGACAGCTCGGGCACCTCGTACGTGCGCGCCGGTGGCTTCGTGTACGCCGCGGGCGAGTTCGACGCCGACTTCTTCGGCATCGCGCCGCGCGAGGCGTTGGCGATGGATCCGCAGCAGCGGCTGCTGCTGGAAGTGGCCTGGGAGACGGTGGAGCGGGCCGGTATCCCGGCGGCGTCGCTGAAGGGGAGCCAGACCGGGGTGTTCGTCGGTGCCGCCGCACAGGGCTACGGAACGGGGGCCGGGCAGGCGGCGGAGGGATCCGAGGGCTACTTCCTGACCGGTGGCGCGGGCAGCGTGGTCTCCGGCCGGCTCTCGTACACCTTCGGTCTGGAGGGGCCGGCGGTCACCGTGGACACCGCCTGCTCGTCGTCGCTGGTCGCGCTGCACCTGGCGGCGCAGGCCCTGCGGTCCGGCGAGTGCTCGCTGGCACTGGCCGGCGGGGTGACGGTGATGGCCACCCCGGGCATCTTCGTGGAGTTCTCCCGTCAGCGCGGACTGGCCGCCGACGGTCGCTGCAAGGCGTTCGCCGATGCGGCGGACGGCACCGGCTGGGGCGAGGGCGTCGGCATGCTGCTGCTGGAGCGGCTGTCCGACGCCCGCCGCAACGGCCACCGGGTCCTGGCGGTCGTACGGGGCTCCGCCGTCAACCAGGACGGCGCCTCGAACGGCCTGACGGCGCCGAACGGGCCCTCGCAGCAGCGGGTGATCCGGGCCGCGCTGGCGAACGCCGGGCTGGCCGCGTCGGACGTGGACGCGGTGGAGGCACACGGCACCGGCACCAGCCTGGGCGACCCGATCGAGGCACAGGCGCTGCTGGCCACCTACGGGCAGCAGCGCGAACGGCCGCTGCTGCTGGGCTCGATCAAGTCGAACATCGGGCACACCCAGTCGGCCGCGGGAGTGGCCGGTGTGATCAAGATGGTGCTGGCCATGCGGCACGGCGAGCTGCCCCGGACCCTGCACGTGGACGAGCCGTCGACCCATGTGGACTGGTCGGCCGGTGCGGTGGAGCTGCTGACCGAGCCCGCAGAGTGGCCGGGGGCCTCCCGGCCCCGCCGGGCCGGGGTGTCCTCGTTCGGGGTGAGCGGGACCAACGCCCATGTGATCCTCGAACAGCCACCCGCGGGGGCGGAGCCCGGGCCCGTCCCGGAGCCGGCACCCGGGTCCGCCCCGGCGGTGGTGCCATGGGTGCTCTCCGGCCAGGGCGAGCGCGGACTGCGGGCGCAGGCCGCCCGGTTGCGGTCCTTCCTGGCCGCGCGCCCCGAGTCCGGCCCGGCCGATGTGGGCTGGTCGCTGGCCGCCACCCGTTCCGCGCTCTCGCACCGGGCCGCGGTGGTCGGCGCGGACCGGGCGGAGCTGCTGGACGGACTGGCCGCGCTGGCGGCCGGCGAGCCCGCGCCCGGCGTGGTCCTGGGCACCGGGGACCCGGGCCGGGTGGGCGTGCTGTTCGCGGGCCAGGGTACGCAACGGGTCGGCATGGGGCGTGAGTTGTACCAGGCGTTCCCGGTCTTCGCGGCGGCGTGGGACGAGGTGTGCGCCGCGCTCGACCCGCATCTGGACCGTCCGCTCGGCGAGGTGGTGACCGACGCCACCGGCGCGCTGGACGCCACCACGTACACACAGGCGGGCCTGTTCGCCCTCGAAGTGTCGCTGTTCCGGCTGGTGTCCTCCTGGGGGGTGCGGCCGGACCATCTGCTGGGCCACTCCATCGGCGAGCTGGCGGCCGCGCATGTGGCCGGTCTGTGGTCGCTGGAGGACGCCGCCAAGGTGGTGGCGGCCCGGGGCCGACTCATGGGCGCGCTGCCGCCGGGCGGGGCGATGGTGGCCCTGGCCGCGCCGGAGGACCAGGTACGCCCGTTCCTGACCGACCGGGTCGCCCTCGCGGCCGTGAACGGGCCGTCCTCGGTCGTGGTGTCCGGGGACGAGGACGCGGTGTGCGGGGTGGCCGAGGCGTTCGCCGCCCGCGGGGTGAAGACGCGGCGGCTGAGGGTCGGCCACGCCTTCCACTCGCCGCTGATGGACGGGATGCTCAGCGCGTTCGCCGAGGTACTCGACACGGTGGACTTCCGCACTCCGCGGATACCGGTGGTGTCGAACCTCTCCGGTGCGGTGGCGGGGGAGGAGCTGTGCTCCCCCGCCTACTGGGTGCGGCAGGTGCGGGAGACGGTGCGGTTCGCCGCCGGGCTGGAGCGGCTGCGGGAGCTCGGCACGGGCACCTTCCTCGAACTCGGGCCGGACGGCACCCTCACCGCCTTGGCCCAGGCCCAGATCACCGGGGCGGACGCCGAGTTCATCCCCACTCTGCGCGCAGACCGGCCCGAGCCGGTCACGGTCACCACCGCCCTCGCCCAGTTGCACAGCCACGGTGTGGAGCCGGACTGGTCCGCGGTCTTCCCCGGCGCCCGCCGGGCGGAGCTGCCGACCTACGCCTTCCAGCGCTCCCGCTTCTGGCTGGAGCCCTCCCGCACACCCGGCGACGCGGCCGACTTCGGGCTCGGCGGGCTGGACCATCCGCTGGTCGGTGCGAGGGTGCCGCTGCCCGACGCGGACGGCGTCCTGCTCACCGGCCGCGTCTCCGCCGACGCCCACTCGTGGCTGACCGGTCAGCGTGCGCTGGGTGTGCCCCTGTTCCCGGCGACGGGCTTCCTGGAACTGGTGCTCCAGGCTGGGCTCCAGTACGACTGCCGGACGGTGGACGAGCTCACCATCCATGAACCACTCGTCCTCCCCGAGCGGGGCGGGGTCGAGGTGCAGGTGTCCGTCCGTGGCGCCGACGAGTCCGGCCGCCGCCCGGTCACCGTGTACTGCCGCCGCGACCGGCGGTGGATCCGGCATGCCACGGCCGTCCTCGGCGCGGACCGGCCGCCCGCGCCGGAGCGGCGCCCCGAGCCCTGGCCGCCCACCGGCGCACGGCCTCTGGAGTCCGTTGGGACACCGGCGTGGCGCCGTGACGACGAGGTCTTCCTGGACCTCGAGCTGCCCGAGGTGGCCGGGACCGAGGCCGAACGCTGGACGCTGCATCCCGCCCTGCTCGAACAGGCGTTGCGCGGGGAGGCGCTGGCCGGGCTGGTCACCGCGGCCGAGGGGACCCATCTGCCGTTCTCCTGGGCGGGGATCACCCTGCACACGACGGGTGCCACGAGACTGCGGGCCACCCTCGCGCCCGTCGGCCCGGACACGGTCTCGCTCCACGTGGCCGACGCCGCCGGAACCCCCGTGCTGTCGGTGAGCTCGCTGGTGCTCCGCCCGGTGTCCGGACAGCGGCTGCGCCAGGCCAACGCGGCGCTGTTCCGGCCGGTGTGGGCGGCGTGCCGTACGCGGACCGAACCGGACACCGGCCCCGTCCGGTGGGGGCTCGTCGGCGACGCGGACGCCTGGAAACCGGACACGCTCGGCGCGCCGGTCGCGCCGTATCCGGACCTGTCGGCGATCGAGGACGTACCGGACGTCGTCCTCCTCCCGTGCGTATCCGAGGGCGGGACGGCGTCCGAGGTGGCCGTCCGCGTATCCGAGGCCGTGCGGACATGGCTGGCCGGGGAGCGGTTCGCCACCTCGCGTCTGGTGCTGGTGACCCGGGGCGCGCTTGCCACGGCGGCCGGTGAGGAGCTCGAGGACCTGGCCGCGGCCGCGGTGTGGTCGCTGGTCGAGCCCCTCCAGGCGGCCGCGGCGGGACGGCTGACACTCGTCGACAGCGATACGTGCGATCTGCGTATGCTGCCCGCCGCGGTGGCCGTGGGGGAGGACCGGGTCGCGGTCCGGGCGGGAGCGGTGCTGGTACCGGACCTGGTCACGCCCGCGGCCACCGAGCAGGACCCGCCCGCCTGGGACCGTGGGACGGTGCTGGTCACCGGTGGGTCGGCCATGGCCGTCTCCCGGCACCTGGTCGCCGAACACGGGGTGCGGGACCTGGTCCTGGCCGGGGACGGCGACATGGCCGAACTGGCGGCCCTCGGAGCCACGGTTCGGCTCGCCCCGTGTGATCCGGCGGACGGTCAGGCGCTGGCAGCGCTGCTGGAGGAGATTCCCGGACTGCGGAGCGTGGTGCACACCGCGGCCGACGCCCCGGAGCGGACCCGGGCCGGCGCGCTCTCGCCGGAATCCCTGCGGCCACAGCTGCGGTCGAGCCTGGCGGCGGCCTGGAACCTGCACCTGGCCACCCGGGGCCTGGAGTTGGACCGCTTTGTGCTGCTCACTTCCGCCGACGGGACACTGGGCCCCGCGTACGCCGACGCGCTGGCCGCGCACCGGCGGGCTCGGGGACTGCCCGCGGTGTCCGTCTCCACCGATCTGGGCCTCGCCCTGTTCGACGAGGCATGCGCCGGGCCCGGGGAGGCGGTCCGGGTCACCACCGCCACGCCGGCCCCCGCACGCACCGAAGCGGACCGGCGGCCGGTGGAACAACCCCCGGCGGCCGAGGCCTCCGCCGCCACGCTGCTGGAGCGGCTGGCCGGGCGGACGGAGGACGAGCAGGACGAGATCCTGCTGGAGCTGGTCCGTGGCCAGGTCGCCATGGTGCTCGGCCATCCCGACGCCACCATGGTCGACCCGGACCGAGGCTTCGTGGACATGGGCTTCGACTCGGTGGCGGCCGTGAAGCTCCGCAATCAGCTGGCCGGGGCCACCCGGCTCGACCTGCCCGCCAGCCTCACCTTCGACCACCCCACGGCCGTCGATCTCGCCCGCCATCTGCGCGCCGAAATGCTGCCCGACGACGCGGCGGCCGCCATTCTCGTGCTCGAAGAGCTCAACAAGCTCGACGATTCGATCCTCGTGCTCGACCCGGCAAGCGCGGCACGGGTGCGGATCTCGACCCTGCTCCAGGACCTGACCGCGAAATGGGTCGAGCGGACGGATCGTCCATGACCACACACGATCGCCATGATGCGCATACGAGGGAGTCAACAGTGAGCGAGACCTTGTCCCTTCCGGGAACCGTGAAGGCCGAACGGCGTTGTCCGTACGACCCGCCGGAGGCACACCGCCGACTGCGGGACGCGGGCGAACTGGGCAAACTGGAGCTGCCCGGCGGTCTGGTGATGTGGTTCCTGACCAAGCACGACGACATCAGGGCCATGCTGGCCGACTCCCGGTTCACTGGTGCGAGGGTGCCGTTCCCGGCGATGAGCCCGGAGATACCGGCGGGCTTCTTCTTCTCCATGGACCCGCCTGACCACACCCGTTACCGCCGCACGCTCACCGCCGAGTTCTCGGTGCGCGGTGCACGCGAACTGACCGGCCGGATCGAGCGGCTGGCCGACCGGCACCTCGATGCGATGGAGGCGGCGGGCACGAGCGCGGACCTCGTGGCGGCCTATGCCAATCCGGTGCCCGCCATGGTGATCTCGGACATTCTCGGTGTGCCGTACAGCTACCACCAGAAGTTCGACCACGAGGTGCGCACGCTCCGGGAGACCGGCGGCGACGACCAGGCCGTCGGCGCGATGGCGACCGCGTGGTGGGAAGAGATGCGCGGATTCGTGCGTGCCAAGCGGGCCGAGCCCGGGGACGACATGATCAGCAGGCTGCTGCACGATGAGGTCGAGGGTGGCGCGCTGACCGACGAGGAGGTGGTCGGCATTGCGATGACCATCATTTTCGCCGGTCATGAACCCGTGGAGAACCTGATCGGCCTCGGCATGCTGGCGCTGTTCCAGGACCGTGAGCAACTGACCCGGCTGCGGGAGAACCCCGACCTCATTGACGGCGCCGTGGAGGAGTTCCTTCGCTACTTCCCCGTCAACAACTTCGGCACCGTGCGCACCGCCACCGAGGATGCCGTGATCAATGGTCACCCCATCGCGAAGGGCGAGATCGTGGCCGGTCTGGTGTCCACCGCCAACCGGGACCCCGGGCGGTTCGACGACCCCGACCGCCTTGTCCTCGACCGGGCGCACACCTCCCACCTCGCGTTCGGGCACGGTGTGCACCAGTGTCTGGGCCAGCAGCTGGCGAGGGTGGAACTGAAGGTGCTCCTACAGCGGCTGCTCGTCAGGTTCCCCGCTCTGCGGCTGGCGGTGGCCCCGGAGGAGATCAAGTACCGGGAGAACACCTCGTTCTACGGTGTCCACGAGCTGCCGGTGACCTGGGCGGCTGAGTAGCCGAGGCCGAGGCCGGGGCCGGAAGGCACGGTGCGGGTGGTGGCCGCGGGGTCCGGCGCGAGCGGTGGCCGGATACCCGGCCGCCGGCTCTTCCGGCCCGGGTGACGACCTGGGATCTCTTCCGGCCCGGGTGACGGCCTGGGCCCTCAAGCGCCGAGCCGGCCGCCGGTCAGCCGGGCCAGCGGGCGGCGGCGACGAGCCGCGCGCCTGCGCAGGACGACCGCGGTGGTGGCGCCCGCCGCGGCGGCACCCGCACCGGCGACGGCTGCCAGAACCTTCCGCGCCTTGATCATCACCCAGGCCGAACCCGCCGCCGCGGCGGCCTTCTTGGGCGCCTCAGCGGCCACGGTACGACCGGTGGTCACGGCCTTCCCGGCGGCCACTTGAGCCTTGTCGGCGGCGACATGAGCGGTGTGCGCCGCGGTCGTCGCCGCACTGGCCGCGGCGGTCTTCGCCGTGGTCTCCGCCTTGCCCGCGGTGTCCTTGGCCTTTTCCGCGGTCTCCTTGGCCTTGGTGGCGGTGGCCTTCGCGTTCACGGTGGTGCTCTGGGCAGTGTGTGCGTTCTTCTTCTCGGTCATGTTGACCGCGTTACCACTCGACCCGACAGCAAACCCGCGTTCCGCTCGGCGCGGCGAGGACCCCGGTGGTCCTCGGATCATTCGGTGTCCGAGCCGCCCGAGGCGCGCCGCTGCTGGAACAGCACAAACCCTCCGGCCAGGGCGAACAGACAGACGCCGATGATGATGCCCACGGCGGGCCACGCGGATCCGCCGTCGGATGTAGCGGCCTTCGAAGGTTCCTTGCCGTCCGACCTCGTCACCTCCCTCTCCGGCTTCGGGGAGGCCGAGGGCGAGGCCGAGGCGTCGGGGGCGGCGCCGACGGCCGCGGCCTTGAGCTTCAGCAGCGGGGCGGGATTCTCCGGCTCCGGCTCTCCGTCGCGGGCCACCTCGATCCACCGCGACACCTTGCCGCCCTCGTAGGTGTCCACGGTCTTGAAGGCCAGCGATGTGGCATTGGGCAACTGCCGTACGGCGACACTGTGTTCGACGTTCTCGCCGGGTTTGAGCGCCGGGCCGCCGACCGAGTAGCCGTCATCGGTGGCCTTCAGCTTCCAGCCCTTGGGGGCCTGCTTCAGCTTCACATCGCCGGGGTCGATGCCCTTGGGCAACACGGTCCGGATCTCGGTGAAACCGGCCCCCTCGTCCTCCGCCTCCGACTCGAACGTCAGCGTGACGTTCTTCGCCAGGGCGCGGGGGTCGGAGGCGCTCACCTCGGTGTGGGCCAGGGCGGGGGCCGCCGCCGCGAGGACGAGCGCCGAGGCGGCGACGGCCAGGACGCCGATCCGCCGCGGCCTCGGACGGGACGGCAGACGATGTGCTTTCACGGTATCTCTCCTCGTCCAAGTGGCGGACACCCGAGCCCTCCTCACCGGTCACCCGGCGCGCTCACCAGGCGCGTTCACATTCCCCGGTACGTACGGCCCGGGCGCGATGTTCATCGTCGCCCAGACCGGAAGCCCGTTTGCCAGGCGCAGCGGTCCGTTCCGCGGGGAGCAAGGAGTTCCGGCGTCAGGTGGTGGGCATGTCGAGGGCCGTTCCGTACAGCCGGGACACCCGGATCCTGATCACGACCCGCCGGTCCGCCACCAACTGCTCCAGGAAGGCCGTCTCGTCGTGTGGATCGGTGAAACCGGGTGTCATGGACAGCAGTTCCCGCCCGACCGCGTCCCCGGGGACGGCAGTCACCTCCGACACCTCCGCTTCGCCCTCGGCGACCGCGAACGACCAGCCGTCCGGTGCGCCCACATGCACGGCGGCATGAGGGTCGCGGCGCAGCTGACGCACCTTGAGCCGGTCGACGGTCGAGGAGATGCGCAGCACGCGCTCCTCGGGGCTCCACTGGTGGATCACGGTCGACAGATGGGGGTGGCCGCCGCGCTTGACGGTGGCGAGCACACTGAACCGCTGGTCCCGCAGGGCCTTGGACAGCTCCTCCTCGGTGAGCACCCGGGGCGCGGGTCCGGCACCGGGCTTGGTCTCGGCGCCGTCCGCCGGGCTGTTGTTCTCGGTCGTCGTCATGCGGATGAACCTTTCGCTGGTGGGGGTGGTGACGGAGGAGGAGGGGATCAGGCGGTGGTGACCGGTGTGGCGGGTGGATTGGCGTTCCGCGGCATGGCGGGGGGCTTCCGCGCGGGTCCTCGCAGGACGGTGAACGCCACCGCGAAGGCCGCCACGATGAGCCCCGTTCCGACGGCGAAGGCCAGGTGGTAGCCGCCGGTCAGCGCCTCGGCCCGGCCCCTGCCCCGGGCGATCAGGGCGTCCGTGCGGGAGGCGGCCAGGGTGGACAGCACGGCGACGCCCAGCGCCATGCCGATCTGCTGGGTGGTGTTGAACAGCCCGGATACCAACCCGGCCTCGCCCTCCTTCGCACCGGACATTCCGAGGCTGGTCAGCGCCGGGAGCGCCAGCCCGAAACCGGCGGCGAGCAGCATCACCGGGAGGAGGTCGGGGAGGTACCGGGCGTGCACGGGGACGCGGATGAGCAGACCGAGCACGCCGGTCAGGAGGGCCAGCCCGGTCAGCAGCACCGCGCGGTCGCCGAAGCGGGCGCTGAGCCGCGCGGAGACACCGAGGGACACCGCGCCGATGGCGATGGCGGCCGGGAGCATGGCCAGACCGGTCCTGGTGGCGTCGTAGCCCAGCACATTGCGCAGATAGAGGGCGACGAGGATCTGGAACGAGAAGAGCGCGGCCACCATCAGGAGCTGGACCAGATTGGCCCCCGCCACCCCGCGCGACCGCAGGATCCGCAGGGGCATCAGCGGGGTGCGGGCGGTGGTCTGGCGGACCAGGAACAAGGCGATCAGGAGGAGCGAGACGGCGCCGAGGCCGAGTGTGTGGGCCGCCGTCCAGCCGTAGTCCGCCACCTTGACCACGGTGTAGATGCCCAGCATCAGCCCGGCCGTGACCAGCAGGGCGCCGAGGACATCGGCGCCGGCCGCGAGGCCCGGCCCGCGGTCGGCGGGCAGGACGGGTATGGCGACCGCGAGCGTCAGCAGTCCGATCGGCAGATTGATCAGGAAGATCCAGTGCCAGCTGAGAGCGTCGGTGAGGAGGCCGCCGAGCACCTGGCCGATCGACGCTCCGGCGGCGCCGGTGAAGCTGAACACGGCGATGGCCTTCGACCGTTCGGCGGGTTCGGTGAAGAGCGTGACGAGGATGCCCAGGCTGACCGCCGAGGCCATCGCGCTGCCGACCCCTTGGAGGAACCGGGCGGCGATCAGCACCGCGGGGGAGGTGGCCACGGCCGCGAGCAGCGAGGCCGCGGTGAACACCGCGGTACCGGTCAGGAACACCCGCTTGCGCCCGATGAGATCGCCGATGCGGCCCCCGAGCAGCAGCAGACCGCCGAACGCGATCAGGTAGGCGTTGACGACCCAGCTGAGCCCGGCGGGGGAGAACCGCAGATCGCTCTGGATGGCGGGCATGGCCACGGTCACGATGCTGCCGTCGAGGATCACCATCAGCATGCCGGTGGCGATGACCCCGAGGGCCAGCCGACGTGACGGGGGGACGCGGGGAGGCAACGGGTCAGGCGAGGTGGCGGACATGCGGACACTCCTGTCAGTAGGCGCGACAGGAGTGACCGTAGCAGATGGTTTTGTTGCAGACTATTTTTTTCGGCTCTACTTGGAGGTGCGGCGGGACGGGCCGCGCGGGTGTCTCCGTGCTACTTCTCGCGCTGTCTGGCCCTCCGGGCCGGGCGGGGGCTCTCGGCGGGCGTGGCCAGATGCCCCTCGGACAGCCGGGTCAACGCCCTTACCAGCGCGGTGCGTTGGGTCTCGGGGAGCGCCCCCAGTGCCTCGCGGTGGACGCGGTCCACGATCTCCTGGCTCCGCTCGGCGATCCGCGCGCCCTCCTCGGTGACCGCGATGATCCGGGCCCGGCGATCGTGGGTCGAGGCACGCCGCTCCGCGAGGCCCGCCTTCTCCAGGGCATCCACCGTCACCACCATCGTGGTCTTGTCCATGTCGCCGATCTCGGCGAGCTGTGCCTGGGTGCGCTCCTCCTCCAGGGCATGGACCAGTACGCAGTGCATCCGCGCCGTCAGCCCGATCCCGGCGAGCGCGGCCGACATCTGGGTGCGGAGGACGTGGCTGGTGTGGTCGAGGAGGAACGACAGGTCGGGTTCGGTCTTGGTGGGCGCCATGGCGGTCATATGGCCCAGGGTAACAATTCGATCCGTACTGGATTATCCGGAACAGTCCATATGGGGCCGGGTCAGGGGTCAGCCGTTGCGGTAGAGGGTGGTGAGCAGTTCGACCGCGGTCTGGGTGGCGGGGTGCGGGTCGTCCCGCCACCAGGCGAGGCGTACCGCGATCGGCTCGGCGTCGCGGACCGGCCGGTAGGCGATTCCGGGCCTCGGGTACTGGTTGGCGGTGGACTCCGCCGTCATGCCGACGCAGCGGCCCGCGGTGATCACGGTGAGCCAGTCGTCCACGTCGTGGGTCTCCTCCGTGGCGGGCCGGGAGTCGGGCGGCCACAGCTCCGCGGTGGTGGTGCCGGTCCTGCGGTCGACCAGCAGGGTGCGCCCGCTGAGGTCGGCCAGCCGGACCGAGCGGCGCCTGGCGAGCGGGTCGTCGGCGGCCACGGCGCACAGCCGCCGCTCCAGTCCGACGATGGCGGAGTCGAAGCGGCGCTCGTCGAGCGGTCTGCGCACCACGGCCAGGTCGCAGACGCCCTCCGTCAGCCCCGCGGTGGCGGAATTGACGCGGACGAGATGCAACTCCGTCTCGGGATACGCCTGGGCCCAGCGGCGCTGGAAGGCGGGGGTGTGACGGCCCAGCGCGGACCAGGCGTAGCCGATCCGCAGATGGGCGTGGCCCGATACGGCCTCCCGGATCAGCCCGTCCACCTCGGCCAGCACCCGCCGGGCGTGCGCCACCACGCGCAGCCCGGTGCCCGTCGGGGTCACCTCGCGGGAGGTCCGCCGCAACAGCTTTGTCCCCAGGGCGCGTTCGAGCGCGGCCAGGGTCCGGGATACGGCCGCCTGGGAGACGCCGAGCGCGATGGCGGCGTCGGTGAAGGTGCCCTCGTCGACGATCGCGACGAGGCAGCGCAGTTGCCGCAGCTCCACATCCATACGTACAGCGTATAGATGGAGCGCTGAACGCATTTTGTGCATGCATGGGCCGGGCGCACGATCGACGCATGCGACTCGCCCCCGCGTCACGCACCCCGTCCCCACGAGCGACGGAAACCGCACACCGCACCGCACCGACCCCTGCCGACTCCGACCTGGAGCAGGGCCTGGAGCAGGGCCCGGAGCAGGGCCCGGCCCTCGACCTTGATCAGCGGCCGACCGGACGGCGGTTCGCCGGTGTGGCCACGATGATCGGAAGCGGGCTGTCCAACCAGACCGGCGCCGCGATCGGATCCCAGGCATTCCCCGTCATCGGCCCGATCGGGGTCGTCGCCGTCCGGCAGTACGTGGCCGCGATCGTCCTGCTGGCCGTCGGCAGGCCCCGGCTGCGGAGCTTCACCTGGTGGCAGTGGCGGCCGGTGGTGGGGCTCGCCGTGGTGTTCGGCACCATGAATCTGTCCCTGTACAGCGCCATCGACCGCATCGGCCTCGGGCTGGCCGTGACCCTGGAGTTCCTCGGCCCGCTGTGCATCGCGCTCGCCGGCTCACGGCGCCGCGTGGACGCCTGCTGCGCGCTGGTCGCGGCGGCCGCCGTGGTGACCCTCATGCGCCCGCGTCCTTCGGCCGACTATCTGGGCATGGGGCTGGGGTTGCTGGCCGCCGTGTGCTGGGCGTCGTACATCCTGCTCAACCGCACCGTGGGGCGGCGGGTCCCCGGCGCCCAGGGGTCGGCGGCGGCCGCGGGGATCTCCGCGCTGATGTTCCTGCCGGTCGGGATCGCCGTGGCCGTCCACCAGCCGCCGACCGTGAGCGCCGTGGCGTACGCCATCATCGCGGGCGTCCTCTCCTCGGCCGTGCCGTACCTCGCGGACCTGTTCACGCTGCGCCGAGTGCCCGCCCAGGCGTTCGGGCTCTTCATGAGCGTCAACCCCGTCCTGGCCGCGCTGGTCGGTTGGGTCGGTCTGGGGCAGAGCCTGGGGTGGACGGAGTGGATCAGCGTGGGCGCCATCGTCGTGGCCAACGCGCTGAGCATCCTCACCCGGCGCGGCTGAAGGACCAGCGGGGGGACCCGGGGGTGGACCCGGAGGTGGGCCCGGGGGCGGAGCGCGCCGCCCCCGGGCCACCGCTCAGCCCGCGGCCTCGAACAGCGCCTCCGCGGTGGCGATCGCCTCGGCCAGGGCGGTGGGCTCCGGCCGCAGCCCCGCCACGATCGTGTCGATGGCACGCAGGTCCGCCCGCTGGAGGAGCCGTTTCTCGTTGGTGACCCACTCACCGCGCGCCGCCAGCACCGCGTGCGCCGTCTGGACGGCGGCGGTCGCCAGCGCCCCCGCGACCTCGGTGGCCTGGCCGCGTCCCACGTACGCGGCCGAGGCGTACCGCAGGGTCAGGGCCGCGCGCCCGCGCCACACCGGGGGCGCCGCCTCACGCAGCGCCCCGGGGTACTCGGGGCGGGGCAGGGTGCCCCGCAGCACCTGGTTGAGGGCGAGTTCGGCCACCACCAGATAGCTGGGGATGCCCGCGAGGTGGAACATCAGCGGTTCCCAGTGGAAGCGGCCCAGCCGTGATTCGGCGAGTTCGTGTTCCACCACCTCGAGGTCGCGGTAGTGGATGTCCACGCGCCGTCCGTCGACCGTCAGCCAGGCGCCCCCGTTGAAGACACCACCGCCCCACTCGCCGAGCTCGGAGACCTCGCCCTCCCAGCCCACGGCCCGCAGCGTGGCCGGGTCGAAGCCGCCCCGGTAGTACAGGGCCAGGTCCCAGTCGCTCTCCGGGGTGTGGGTGCCCTGCGCGCGCGAGCCCCCGAGGGTGACGGCGTGCACGGCGGGCAGGGCGGCGAGTCGCTCGGCGACATCGTCGAGGAACGTGTCGTCGGTCATGCGGAACATGTCGTCGGTCATACGGATCCGATCGGGTGAAGTGGATGACTGGTGCCGCGGGCACACCGAACACACGCCGGAGCACAGGCTCTAACGGCGGCGTCGGTACGGATCGGTGTGCCGGGTCATCACTCCATGACGCCGACCTTACCGCCCCCGTCAGAGGGCGGCGGCGGTCAGGGGCGGATCAGCCGGCGGTCAGGGGCGGATCAGTCCTTCACCAGGCCCAGGCGGAACAGGCTCTCCGCGGTGTCGAGGATGGTCGTCACCGGGTCGCGCGGGGTCCAGCCGAACACGGAACGCGCCTTCTCGGTGCGCAGGATCGGTACCCGCTCCATCACGCCGACCGCTTCCCGCGCTCGTTCGTCGTCGAACTCCCGCGTGGGCACCCGGGCGGCGCGCTCTCCGAGGTGCTCGGCCAGTACCCGGGCGATCCACAGGAAGCTGACGGTCCGGTCGCCGGCGGCGAGGAAGCGCTGTCCGGCCGCGGCGGGATGTGTCATGGCCCGGAGGTGGAGCTCGGCGACATCGCGTACGTCCACCATGCCGAAGTGCGCGCGGGGGACGGCCGACATCGCCCCCTCCAGCATCGCCCGGACGTGTTCCGTCGAGGCGGACAGCCGGGGGCCGAGTGCCGGACCGAAGATCCCGGTCGGGTTGATCACCGTCAGTTCGAGGCCGTCCCCCTCCTTCGCCACGAAGTCCCAGGCGGCCAGCTCCGCGATGGTCTTCGAGCGGATGTAGGGCGGGTTGTCGTCCTCGGGGTCGGTCCAGTCGCTCTCGTCGTACTCGTCACCGTCCTTGCGGCTGTATCCCACCGCGGCGAACGAGGACGTCATCACGACCCGCTTCACACCCTGGTCCCGTGCGGCCCTCAGCACACGAAGGGTGCCGTCCCGCGCGGGGACGATCAGCTCGTCGGCGTTGTCCGGCTGGACGGAGGGAAACGGTGACGCGACGTGGTGGACATGGGTGCACCCCGCCATCGCGTCGTCCCAGCCGTCGTCCGTGGTCAGGTCGGCGCTGACGATGTCGAGCCGCCCGCCGGGATCGACACCGGAGGCCGCGACGGCCGCCCGGACGCTCGCGGCGGCACTTGCCGTGGCGCCGGTGGCGGCGCTCGTGGCCGAGCCCTGTGAACGGACCGTGGTACGTACCCTGTGGCCGCTCCGCAGCAGGCCGCTGATCACATGGGTGCCGACATAGCCGCTGCCTCCTGTGACCAGGACGAGTTCGCCACTGACGGCGTCGGCCTCGGTGCCGGCGGCCATGGGAGTCGTCTTGCCTTCCATGGTTTTCTCGGGGTTCCTTTCCAGATGTGTGCTCACAGCGCGTCCATGACGCGCGTGACCTCGTCGATCACCCGGCGCTCCGCATCGGCGTCTCCGCGCTCCCGCGCGTCCCACATGTCCGCCTTGAGCCGCAGATAGCGCAGCCGGACCTCCATGAGCGCGATCTCCCGCTCCAGGCGGTCCGCATTGCGTTGGAAGAGGTCACGCAGGGGAGCCGCGCCCTGATCGCCTTCGTCGAGGTGGCCGAGGTAGGCGCGCATGTCCCGCATGCTCATGCCGGTGGACCTCAGGCACCCCAGCGACCTGATCATCTCCACCACGGAGGGGTGGTAGCGCCGGTGGCCACTGTCCCGGTCGCGGTCCACGGCGGGGATCAGGCCGATCTTCTCGTAGTAGCGCAGTGTCGGCTCCGAGAGGCCACTCAGCCTCGACACCTGCTGGATGGTCAACGGGGAGCCCCGGACCTCTGTTCTCGTCGCTGTCATAGGACGAGCATCCGATACTTGAAGCGCTTGAGGTCAAGCGCGCCGATCGGCCTTTGCGGGGACGGCGGACGCGGAAGTGGGCGCGCCCGGGTGCTTCCCGGCCGTGGCGACGGGGATGTCCCGCATGAGGAGCAGCGCCCCGAGGGCCAGGAGCCCGGCGGCGCCGCCGCTCCAGGCGACGGTGGAGCCGATGGCCGTTGCGGTGGGCGCGGCCGCGCCGGAGTGGCCGATCAGGGACTGGGCGCCGGCCAGGCCGACCGCGCCCCCGAGCTGCTTGGTGAGCGCGGAGCCCGCGGTGGCGGTGCCCATGTCCGCACGCGGGACGGCGCTCTGGGTGGCGATGGTGAGTCCGCCCATGGCCGGTCCGGCGCCGAGCCCGACGAGCAGCAGCAGAACGGACGTCAGCGTGAGAGGCGTGGTGGCCCGCAGGGCGACGAAGGCGGCGGTACCGCCGGTGAGCAGCCCCGCGCCGATCAGCAGGACCGGTTTGACGTGCCCGCTGCGCAGCACGGTGGCCGCGGTGAGCCGGTTGCCCAGGGTCATGCCGATGAGCAGGGGGAGCAGCAGCAGTCCGGAGGCGGTGGCCGAGTGGCCGCGGACGTGCTGGAAGTACAGCGGCAGGAAGATCCCCACCGGCACCGCGGCGACCTGGAAGAAGAATCCGGCGGTCAGCAGGGCGGTGTAGGTGCGGTGCCGGAACAGCCGCGGGGGCAGGACGGGGACGGCGGCCCGTCGCTCGACGGGTATGAGCGTGGCGAGCAGCCCCAGACCGCCGAGCAGACAGCCCAGCACGGCCGGGTCCGTCCACGAGGGCGCGTGTCCGGCGGTCGCGTTCCCCTTGAGGCTGAGGCCGGTCAGCGCGAGTGAGAGCCCCGCGGCGAGCAGGAGGATCCCCGCCACGTCGAGCCGGCCGGACGGCGGGGTGGCGGGCCGGAGGTCGGGCAGGGCCAGGGCGATGACGGTCCCTGCGGCCAGCCCGAGCGGGAGGTTGAGCCAGAACGCCCAGCGCCAGCCGGTGTGATCGGCGAGCAACCCGCCGAGGAGCGGGCCGCCGACCATGCCCAGGATCATCATGGCGGCCATCGCCGTCTGCATCCGGATCAGACCCTGGGGGCGGGACGGCGGGTGGAGGTCGCGGACCAGTGCCATGCCGAGGGTCAGCAGGGATCCGGCGCCCAGGCCCTGGAGCGCGCGGGAGAGGATCAGGGCGGGCATGGAGGCGGACAGACCGCAGGCGATGGAGCCGATCAGGAAGATGGCGAGCCCGCCGATCAGCAGTCGGCGGCGGCCGTGGAGGTCGGAGAAGCGGCCGTAGACCGGCACGCTGACCGAGGAGGTCAGCAGATAGGCGGTGACGAGCCAGACGTACCAGGAGTCCCCTCCGCCGATCTGCTCGACGATGCGGGGCAGCGCGGTGCCGACCACGGTGCCGTCCAGCATGGCCAGGAAGGCGCAGCCCAGCAGGGCGAGGGTGACCAGGGTCCGACGGCGTTGCGGGAGCGCTTCGTACGCGTCGGGTCCGGTCACCGGGCCTCTCCTGGCGCCACGAGCGCACCGTGCAGGAAGAGGTCCACGACTTCCTCGGTGGTCAGCGGGTCGGGGGCGCCCAGGCGCCCGGCCGACATCAGCGTCAGCTGGAAGGCGTCGGCGAGCCGTTCCGGGGCGAGTCGCAGGCGGTCCCGGTCGGGCTCGAACAGCGCGGCCAGCGCGGCGCGCGGCCGGACCAGGCTCGCCTCGCGGTCCGGGAGGCGCCCGTCCTTGCCGGGCTTGGGCGCCATGCGCTCCAGCCGCCCGGCCGCCGCGAGCGCCCCGGCGACCGCGCCGATGCGCGCCATGTGTCCGCGCACCACGTCGGCCGCCTCGGCGAGCCGGTCCGCAAGCGGCTGGTCCAGGTCGATCGACTCCAGATGGGCCACGGTGTCATCGGGCCGTAGGGCCTCCGCCATACAGGCCGCGAGCAGGGCGTCCTTGTCCTCGAAGACGCGGAAGATCGTGCCTTCCCCGATGCCCGCTGCCCGGGCGATCTTCGCCGTCGTCACGGTGGCGCCGTATTCGACGACGAGGGGGAGCGCGGCGGCGACGATCATCGCGCGGCGCTGATCGGGATCCATGGCCGGAGCACGGCGACGGGGCGGGGTGGCGGGGTTCTCTGCCTTCGCTGTCATACCGGTACCGTACGGAGTGAGTACTCACTCCGTCAACGGTGTGCGGCTGCGCGGCGCGCGGCCACAAGGGGAGCGGCGGTGAGGGCTTCGGCTTCGACGTGGTCGGTCAGCGCGCGGCGAGCAGGGCCCGGCGCAGGGCGCGGCCCGCTTCGGACGGGGGATGGTTGCGCGATGCGGCGAGGCCGAGACCGTGCAGCGGCGGTGGATCGGCGAGATCGACCTGGGTCAGGCCGGGCTGCGAGGTGATGGTCTCCTCGGCCGCGAAGGCGAGCCCGAGCCGCCGCCGGACCATGGTCAGGGCGGTCGTGGTGTCGACGACCTCCAGTGCCACGGTGCGCTGGACTCCGGCGGTGCCGAAGAGGCTGTCGACGATGGTGCGGTCGCCCCACCCCGTGGGGAAGTCGATGAAGCGGCGGTCGGCGAGGTCGGCGTAGGTCACGCCGTGGGCCTCGGCGAGGGGGTCGTCGGCGCGGCAGGCCAGCCCGAGGCGTATCCGCGACACATCATCGATGATCAGATCCGGGCCGAGGACGGCGGGGCCGTGCGGGGGCACCGGCAGCAGCATCAGGTCGAATCTGCCCTCGCGCAGGGCGGTGGCGTGTCCGGCCAGCGGACCGGTCGAGTGGCGCAGCCGCACCACCACGTCGGGATGCTCGGCCTGAAACGCGCCCAAGGCCCCGAGCAGGTCGAACGAGCCGGTGGACAGCACCATCCCGAGGGTGACCGTACCGCTGAGCCCCCCGGTGAGACGGCCCATGTCATCGCGCGCCCGCCGCGCCTCCGCGAGCAGGATCCGGGCCCGGGTCAGCAGGGTGCGCCCCGCGGTGGTCAGCTCCAGGCTGCGGTGCGAGCGGTCGAAGAGCGCGGTCTGGAACTCCTGCTCCAGCCGGGCCACGGCGGCGGAGGCCGCCGACTGGACGACGTGTTCCCGCTGGGCGCCGCGGGTGAAGCTGCGCTCCTCGGCCACCGCGACGAAGTACGCCAGCTGCCGGAGCTCCACCGTCATCTCCATCCGCGATGCCACACAGCACACATCATCGTTGGACACGATACCTCTGGGCCCGCCACCGTGGAGGGGGAAGCGGAACGCCCCGGCCGGACGGCCCGGTTCGGCGCCGCGCACCGCCAACTTGCCCCCGTGCCAGCGCACTTCACCATGGAAGGCATCCATCGTCATGAGCGTCTCAGCCATCCAGATCGGGCTCCACCCCGATGCCATCGACTACGAGGCGCCGGAGTTCGCCGCCTTCGCCGGTCTGAGCCGGGAGGCGTTGCGCGCCGCCAACGACGACAACCTCGCCCTGCTGCGCGACGCCGGATACGAGGCGGACGGCTGTCAGATCGACTTCGGGGAGACCGCCCTGGACACCATCCGCGCCATGCTCGGCCGCAAGCGCTACGACGCGGTCCTCATCGGCGCCGGGGTACGGCTCACCGCGGGCAACACACTGCTCTTCGAATCCATCGTCAACCTCGTCCACACCGCGCTGCCCCACGCGCGGCTCATCTTCAACCACTCCGCCGCGGCCACCCCCGACGACATCCGCCGCCACTACCCCGACCCGGCGTCCACCGTTCCCCTCGACATCCCCCGCGACCTCGAGGAGGCCGCGCAGAAGAACCCCGCCAACGCCGCCCGTCCCGAGGCCGCCCACGGCCCGCGGGAGACCCGATGACCGCCCCGGCCCGGCCCCACGACGAGGCGGACCCGGACCTCCACACCACGGATGTGCTCGTCGTCGGCGGCGGCCCGACCGGAATGACCCTGGCCGGGGATCTGGCCCGGGCCGGACGCGCGGTCACCGTGCTGGAACGCCGGCCGGCGGTCCACCCGTCCAGCCGTGCCTTCGTCACCATGCCCCGCACCCTGGAGCTCCTCGACAGCCGTGGTCTGGCCGACGACCTCCTGGCCGAGGCGAACACCACCGAAGCCGTCCACCTGTTCGCGGGCGCCACGCTCGACCTGACACAACTGCCCTCCCGCCACCGATACGGCATGATCACCCCGCAGACCAACGTGGACCGGGCGCTCGAACGCTACGCCCGCGACCAGGGCGCCCAGGTGCTGCGCGGCACCGAGGTCAGCGGCCTCGCACAGGACGCCGACGCGGTCACCGTCACCGCGCGCCCCAACGGCGGCGGACCCGCCTCCACATGGCGAGCCCGGTACGTCGTGGGGGCGGACGGGGCGCACAGCACCGTCCGCGACCTCCTCGGCGCCGACTTCCCCGGAAGCACGGTCCTGAGCTCCGTGGTGCTGGCCGATGTCCGCCTCGCCGACGGCCCCGCCGGGAACGGGCTCACCCTGGGCAACACCCCCGAGGTCTTCGGCTTCCTGGTGCCGTACGGGAAGGCGCGCCCCGGCTGGTACCGGTCGATGACCTGGGACCGCCGTCACCAACTGCCCGACAAGGCCGCCGTGGAGGAGGCGGAGGTGACCCGGGTACTGGCCGAGGCCATGGGGCGCGACGTCGGAGTCCGTGAGATCGGCTGGCACTCCCGGTTCCACTGCGATGAACGCCAGGTCCGCTCCTACCGGCACGACCGGGTCTTCCTCGCCGGGGACGCCGCCCACGTGCACTCCCCGATGGGCGGCCAGGGCATGAACACCGGCATCCAGGACGCGGCCAACCTCGCCTGGAAGCTCGACCTCGCCCTCGGCGGCGCCGACCCGGCCATCCTGGACACCTACCACCGGGAGCGCCACCCCGTCGGCCGCCGTGTCCTGCTCCAGAGCGGTGCCATGATGCGCGCCGTCACCCTCGGGCCGCGCCCGGCGCGGTGGCTGCGCGACCGCCTGGCCCCGGCCGTGCTGGGCCTCGGCCGGGTGCGCGACACCGTCGCCGGAAGCTTCACCGGTGTCACCCTGCGCTATCCGCGCGGACGGCGACAGCACGCACTGGTCGGCACCCGCGCCACCGAAGTCCCCCTCGCCGAGGGCAGGTTGACCGAACGACAACGGACCGGTGGCTTTCTGCTGGTCCGCGAGCAGGGCGCGTCGCGCGTCGACACCACGGTGGCCCAGGCCGAGCGCGTCGACTCCGGCCCCGCCCTGCTGGTCCGGCCCGACGGCTATATCGCCTGGGCCGGACCCGGTGTCCGTACGGACCGCCCCGACGGCTGGCACACCACATGGCGGACCTGGACCGGCCCGGC
The DNA here is from genome assembly GCF_039525925.1 of Streptomyces javensis. Lineage (NCBI taxonomy): Bacteria > Bacillati > Actinomycetota > Actinomycetes > Kitasatosporales > Streptomycetaceae > Streptomyces > Streptomyces javensis. Next base: position 29,704 of record NZ_BAAAIF010000062.1, read on the forward strand.
CGCCGGAGCGGTACGCGCCCGGCGCTGAACAGATGGGTGCGGAGAGGGCGCCGGGCGGGCGGCCCGGCGCCCACGCGCTCATCCGTTCCCCGCCGACCGCCCGGTGGACAGGGCGTCGGGCAGGGCAGCGGCGGCCCGCTCCTCGGGCCGTTCCCCGCGGAAGAACCGGAGCAGCGACGGGCCGCCCCGGAAACACCACAGCGCGATGACCGGGTCGCAGATCGCACAGCCCAACGAGGAGCCATGGGCGAACGGGACGATGGGGTTGCCCTTGATGTGATGCACGATGTCCCACGCGGTGTGCAGCAGCCAGCCGATGCCGATGAAGGTCCACGACTCCAGGCCACGGTAGGCCACATAGGTGGCGACCACGGTGAAGGCGAACTCCCAGCCGTCGAGACCGCCGCCGCTGAGGTAGGCCGCGCCCGCTCCGCCGACCATGATCGCGTTGAAGCGTCGGCGGTGCGGTTCGCGAATCAGGGACATCAGGAGCGCGTAGAGGAGTCCGATGAAGACCGGAGCGATGTATTGGATCATGCCGAAGAACTTCCTGCGGGTAACGGGACGCTGGCCGCCGGCACGGCGACGGTTCATCACGCTAGATCCGCCCCCGGCCGCCCCACAGGGCCATTCCCGACACGTTCCAACGGATAATCGCCGGGCCACGGCGTCCGCCCGGCCACGCTCAGGGTCCGATCACACCAGCCGCCACAGATGGTCATCGGTTCCGTTGTCCTCGTACTGCACCACCTGGGCGCTGTTGGCGGTGGACATGCCGTCGACCCCCAGCACCTTCTGGCTGTTCCTGTTGAGGACGCGGAACCATCCGTCGCCGTTGTCCACCTTCCGCCAGAGGTGATCCGCCGTGCCGTTGTCCTCGTACTGGACGACGATGGCGCTGTTCGCGGTGGACATCCGGTCGACGCCCAGCACCTTGCCGCTGTGGCCGTTGCGGATCAGGAACCAGCCGTCGCCCCGGTCGATCCACTGCCAGGCGTGGTCGCCCGTCGGTGTGTTGTCGAACTGCACCACGCGGGCGCTGTTGGCCGTGGACATCTCGTCGACGGCGAGCACCTTGCCGCTGTGCTTGTTGAGCAGGCGGCGGAAGGGCGGCTCCGGGGTCCACGCCCGGCCGTCCGGCGCCGCCGTCGGAAAGCAGGTGATACGCAGCCGGGCGGCACCCATGGGGATGAGGGTGACCGTCTCCGACGGCGTAGCGGCCCGGGCCGGGCTCTGTTGCAGCGGGGTGACCACATGCTCGTCGTCCGAGACCCACTCGGGGATGCGGCGCGCCTGGGCGGTCATGCGGACCGGGGTGCCCTCGTGGGTGAAGGGATTGGCGGCGAGCGGACCGTCGTCGCGGGTGAGCACGGGGAGGGCCCCGGGAGCGAGGCCGTAGTTCCACGGAGTGGTGGCGTGCACTTCGTACTCGGGGAAGGCGTCCGTGCCGGCGTAGCGCTCGAAGTCCTCGCCGATGCGCAGCGAGTACGTCAGCGGGCCGTGGTCGACGCTGACCGCGCCGTGCTGCGCCGACCAGGTCCGCAGGGCGGTGCGCTGCGGCAGGCGGATCGTCACCACATCGCCGTCCGTCCAGCTCCGGTCGACCTTGACGAAGGCCGGACCGCCGCGCGCGGCCACCGCCCGGCCGTTGACCTCGATCCGGGGGTTCTCGCACCAGCCGGGGACACGCAGATGGAGTGGGAAGGCCACCTTCTCGGGGGTGGACAGCGTGAGTGTGATGGTCTCGTCGAACGGATAGTCGGTGTCCTCGGTGACGGTGACCGTCGTACCGCCCGCCACCTTCGCGGTCACCTCACAGGCGGCGTACAGTGCGGCGGCGAGCCCCTTGTCGGGCGTGGCCAGCCACAGCTCCTCGCTGAAGTACGGCCAGCCCATGCCGTAGTTGTGCGGACAGCAGCGGTACTGGTCGACGCCCGGCTGGTACGACTGCATCGCGAAGCCGTTCTGGAACTGCCCCTGGGACTTCACCGCGTTGTTCAGATCGATGCTGTTCGCGCTGGTGATGTAGTGGGTGCCGGTGCCCTGGGGGTCGAGGGCGGCGGGCAGCATGTTGAACGCCAGGTCCTCGCAGCGGTTCGCCCACACCGGGTCGCCGGTGATCCGGGTCAGCAGCTCATGGCTGGCCATGAACTCGACGATGCCGCAGGTCTCGAAGCCCTGCCGGGGGTCTCCGAAACCCGGGCGGTAGTTCTCGTCCCCGGCGATGCCACCACCCGGGAACTGGCCGTATGCGCCGAGCACCGACGTATAGGCGCGGTAGGTCGCCTGTCTGAGCTCGGCGGCGCCGGTCAGCTGGGCGTACTGGGCGGGCTCGCGGAAGCCCTGGGCGATATTGACGTTGTGCGGGGTCGGGATGTCGTCGACCCAATTGGCGCCGTACGTGTGCATCTTCTGGACGAGGTCGAGGAGGAACGCCTCGCCGGTGCGGCGGTGGAGCCATATCGCGGTGTCGATTCCGTCGCCCCAGCGGTAGGAGACCCAGCTGGAGTCGAAGGCGCCCGGACCCTGTGCGTTCATGAAGCGCAGGAAGCGGGTGAGGAAGGGCACGACGCGCTGGTCGCCGGTGAACTCCTCATGGGTGCGCAGAGCCATCAGGAGGGGGAGGAACGGCCAGAAGTCGGGGCCGCCGTTGAGCTTTGTCCGCAGGGCGCGCGGCCCGAAGAAGCCGTCGCCCTGCTGGGTGGCGAGGATGGCGTCGATCCATCGGCGGGCGTTGGCGAGCGCCGTCCGGTCGCGCGTCGCCACCGCGAGAGGGACATAGCCACGCAGCCAGTAGGGCACCTCCTCCCAGCCGTCCCGGTCCGGATGGGTCCACCCGGTGGCGTCGATGTCGAGGAAGTGCGAGCGCTCCTCGTACCGGCCGCAGAGGCCGTGGAGTTGCAGGCGCAGCTGCTCGGCCAGCCAGCCGCGCGGGGTGATGCTCCCGGACGGGAGCCGGTCGAAGGCGTCGGACAGCGGGGCCCTTGGCCGCCGGGCCGGGGCCGCCACGGCGTCCGTGGTCAGGTGCCCGGCGAGCGCGGGGGCGCCGAGGGCGAGGGCGCTGGTGCGGAGGAAGCGACGTCGGTCGAGGGGCATCGTGCGGCTCCTGTCGGTGGGGTGCCGAGGAAGACGGGTGGTGCCTGACATCGTTGTCGCGCATCACAGCACGCCATCGGCGCGCTGTCCATAAGTTCGACGGGCCGTCCTGCCCGGATGGGCTCTATGCTGAGCGCGATGTCCGCACCTCAGGGCCAGGGCCCCACCTTCCGTGAACTCGTCGTCCAGGCGCTGTCCTCCGTCGAGCGCGGCTACGATCTGCTGGCCCCGAAGTTCGACCACACCGCGTACCGGACATCGGCCACGGTGCTGGACTCCGTGACCGGCGCCCTGCGCCCGCTCGGGCCCTTCGACAGCGGCCTCGACGTGTGCTGCGGAACCGGCGCGGGCATGGGCGTGCTGCGCCAGGTGTGCCGCGAGCGGATCACCGGCGTCGACTTCAGCGCGGGCATGCTGGCCGTGGGCCGGGAGCGTGCGCGGGCGGTGCCGGACGCCCCGCGCACGGACTGGGTGCGCGCCGACGCGCGCGCCCTCCCGTTCGGGCCGGTCTTCGACCTGGCGGTGAGCTTCGGGGCGTTCGGCCACTTCCTGCCGCGCGAGCGGCCCGGGCTCTTCGCCCAGGTCCACTCCGTGCTCCGCCCGGGCGGCCGGTTCGCCTTCCCGATCGTGGCACCGGCCCGCCCGGGGTCCCGGCCCTACTGGTCGCTCCTGGCGTTCGACACCGCGATGCGGGTGCGCAACACGGTGTGGCGGCCGTCCTTTGTGATGTACTACCGGACCTTTCGCCTCGGGGATGTGTGGAAGGAGCTGGTCGGGGCTGGGTTCGAGGTCGAGCTGCGAGCCCTGGAGGACCTCGGCCGCCGGGCGGACGGCAGCCCGCGCTGCCGGCTGGTGGTGGCCACCCGGCCGGTGTGAACGGGCCGCACGCCACGGCCGTCGTTCGGCGGCAACCGAAGCGGCCGCGGCGGCGACCTGAGGCTGACATCGTGTCAGCTACCCAAGGGAGTTCACAGTGCGCCCATTCCTCGCGCGCCTGGCCACCGTGCTGGCCGCCCTGGCCGCGCTGGTCGCCGCGCCCGGTGTCGCGACGGCCGCCCCGTCGCGGGTCGCCGACGACTGGAACCCGCCCGCGAACCTCGTACAGCCGCTGGGCGAGGTGTGGAACCACGTCGAGTCGACCTATCCGGACCTCTACGGCTTCCGCAACTACGGCTGGGACCAGGTCATGGCCAACAGGGGAAGCGTCAACTACTGCGTCCGCTGGGAGTCCGACGCCCCGGTCAGCGCCGCGCTGCGCGACCAGATCCACGCCGCGCTGAAGAAGCAGTTCGCCAAGTGGATGGCGGCCATGGTGGAGAACGGCAAGGGCCACAACGCCTGGCCGTACACCAGCGTCCCGGTCAACATCGTCGGCTGGGCGGTGAAGAACCGCTCGACGCTCCAGTGGACCGACAACTCGGTCGACATCTACGCCGGAAACCTCGACAGCGGCGGCGCCCCGCAGTGTTCCCCCGACTGCGGCCGCTTCTTCCACCAGGACGGCAATTACTCACGCTGTCCGGGCGGTGCGGCCCGCCACTACGACCAGTCGCTGTGGCTGACGAAGGGGTTCCAGGGCGGCGCCGGCGGGGACTGGGGCCAGCGCGTGGGACAGGAGTACTTCACCGGTGCGCTGAACCAGGAGAACATCCACATCTACCTGCATGAAGTCGGCCACACCTTCGGCCTCGACGACTTCTACGACTGGACCCCGACCGGTCAGTGCTGCTTCCTCATGAAGGCGGGCAGCGCCACACAGATCACGGAGTTCGACACGTGGATGCTCCGTGACTTCTGGCGCCACCTCAAGAACCGCTACGGCCTCTGAGCGCTTCCCCCCGCCCTTGGCGGGCAGGGGAAGTCGGCCCGCTCAGAAGTCGCATTCGCCGCGCCAGGTGAGGCTGGTGATGGTGGCGTGGCCACCGATGATCAACTTGTAGTCGCCGGGGCCGGGGTTGACGTGGAGGCACCTGTCGTACAGCCGTCCGTTGAGGACCCAGGTGGCCCGGATGTGATCGTGGCCCGGCTGACGGGTGCCGTTGTTGAAGATCGTGCTGCCGACGATGCTGGTCTGGTGGGACCCCCGCCGGTTGCCGGTCGTCTTGATCACGGCCGGACCGACGGTGCCCACGTTGCTGTCGAACACGCAGACGTTCCCCGAGGGGCAGCCGGGCGGACTGGGCTCGGCCGACGCGGTGGGCGCACCGGCGAGTACGGCGACGAGGGCCGCGGACATGGCCGCCGTGGCGGCGAGGCGCTGGTGCATGGTGTTCCTCCCGGCTTCCGCGGGGCGCCCTCCTGGGCGCCCCTTCCGGCAGACAGGGCACCACGCGGACAGGGCACCACAGTCCTCGGGGACTGGTCCCGAACCGCCCGTCATCGGCCATCTACGAGGGAATCGGACCCACTCGGACCCATCCGGAACCAGTCGAACTCCGCCACATCGCCCGGGCGCCCGGGAGCCACGCCGTCCGTGCCGTCGACCGCCACATCGCCCGTATGGCCAGCCGCCACGCCACCCGTGCCGTCCGTCGACGGACCGCTCGCGAAGAGCCCCAGCGTCGCCCCGATCCACTTGCCCGCCGTCGCCGGGAACGGCGCTCCGAGCGGCGTGAACCCCCGCCCGTCCACATCGGCCGCGAACTGGCACACCGCGCCCGGCCGCACACTCACCCGGAGCCGTACGGCCGAACGCCCCCTCCGCAGCGGCACCGGCGTGACGGCGTCCTCCTCGGTGGCGTCCCGAGCCGCGGTACGGCAGACGAGGACGGTCCGGTCGCCGTCGTGGCGCAGCCCCACCCAGGCGTAGGTCTCACCCAGGACCACCAGCCCGGCCCGGGACCCCGTCGTCGTGGTGGACAGGCTCATCGAGGTCGTCGCGGTGAACGACTCGGCGGGCAGCCGCTGGGCCAGCACATTGGGCAGCAGCCGGAGGTCATGGGCCACCGGGCTCGGCCGGCAGATCAGCGCGAGCCGGCTCGGGAAGCGGCGCAGCGACCACCATGCCGGATCGGCGTTCGCCTGCCACATCCACTGCTTCCCCAGCTCCGTCCCGGTGAAGTCGTCGCTGGTGGCCGGGGCGGTCACCTCGGTCCGCCCGTTCACCCGCGGCTTGGTGTGCACCAGCACCGGCGCGCCCCGGCCGCTGCCGTCGTCGGCGCCCATCACCGGCCAGCCGTCCGCGCGCCACCGCATCGGCTGGAGGTGCACCACCCGTCCGTAGGCCCCGCGGTCCTGGAAGTGCAGAAACCAGTCCTCGCCACCCTCGGTGGTCACCCACGCTCCCTGGTGCGGCCCGTTGACGGGGGTGTCGCCCTGGGCGAGCACGATGCGGTCCTCGTACGGGCCCCAGACCGAGCGGGAGCGGAAGGCCGACTGCCAGCCGTTGGTGACGCCTCCGGCCGGGGCGAGGATCCAGTACCAGCCGTCCCGCTTGTAGAGCTTCGGGCCCTCCAGCGTGGTGTAGCCGGGCAGGTCGTCGCCGTTGATCACGATCCGGCCCGCGTCCAGCAGTGCGGTCCCGTCCGGGCTCATCCGGTGCAGGGTCAGCCGGTTGTTGACGCCGCTGCGGCTCTTCGCCCACGCGTGGACCAGATACGCCTGCCCGTCGTCGTCCCACAGCGGGCACGGGTCGATCAGCCCCTTGCCCGGCTTGACCGGACGCGGTGTGCTCCACGGCCCTCGCGGGTCGGTGGCGGTCACCACGAAGATCCCGAAGTCGGGGTCGGGGTAGAAGATCCAGAACTTGCCGTCGTGATGGCGCAGGGCCGGGGCCCACACCCCTTCGCCGTGCCGGGGCTCGCTGAAGTGGTCCTTGGGCACCAGCTCGGTCAGGGCGTGTCCGATGACGGTCCAGTTGACCAGATCGACCGACCGCAGTACGGGCAGTCCGGGGACGCGGTTGAAGGTGGAGGCCACCAGATAGAAGTACGGGCCCACGCGGATCGCGTCGGGGTCGGACCAGTCGGCGTTGAGCACCGGGTTCTGATAGCGGCCGTCGCCCAGGTCGGCCACCCACGGCAGGTCCGCCCGGGTCGGCTCCGCCTCGCCGGGTGTCACCGTGCCACCTGCCCCAAGCGTCTCGTCGGGCCGTGGTGTTGCCGAAGCTGGGGTGGCGCCGCCGATGGCGCCGAGCACCGTCGATCCGGCGACCGCGCCGAGGCCGGTCCGTAACACCTGCCTGCGACCGTGTTCGCTCACTGTTCCCTCCGGGGCGACTCATGGGTGTGGTGCGTCCGTCGGTAAGCGCTTGCTGCCGGAGTCTGTCAGCGCGTCGTGGCGTGGGCAAGACGGGGTGGGAATCCGCCACAGGACGATCGGCCGCCCCGGCAACCTCCTGGTGTGCGGTGGCGACAGTCGCACGGCAGGAGTCGTCGAGCAGTGGGAGTGAGGGGCCATGGAAGCCGAACGTCGAGGGGTGGGGCGCGGCGGGCGCCGTGTGCTCGGGGTGGCCGTCGGGGCGCTGGCCTTGGCCGGTGCGGTCGCCCTGCCGGGGCAGGGGGCGTTCGCCGAGGGCGGGCGGGGACCGGCCGCCGCGTCCTGGAAAGCCGATGTCGCCGACGGTTTCGCGTCGGTCGACGCGCTGGGGCAGAACGGTACGTACGGGGGCCGGGACGGCCGTACGGTCACCGTGCGCACGCTGGCCGATCTCGAGAAGTACGCGACCGCGCCCGAGCCGTACGTCATCGTCGTGGCCGCGGCGATCACCATGGAGCCCAAGGGCAAGGAGATCAAGGTCGCCTCGGACAAGACGATCGTGGGCTCGGGCACGTCGGGCCAGATCGTGGGCGGTGGCTTCTTCCTGGGCCAGGGCGTGCACAACGTCATCATCAGGAACCTGACGATCCGCGACTCCTACGAGGGCACCTGGAACGACAAGGAGCACGACTGGGACGCCATCCAGATGGACGGCGCCCACCATGTGTGGATCGATCACAACGATCTGCGGCATATGGCCGACGGGCTGATCGACAGCCGTAAGGACACCACCTACCTCACGGTGTCCTGGAACCGGTTGCAGCAGAACAACAAGAGCTTCGGAATCGGCTGGACGGAGAACACCACGGCCGACATCACGATCCACCACAACTGGTTCCGCGAGAGCGAGCAGCGCAACCCGTCCGCCGACAACATCGCCCACGCGCATCTGTACAACAACTACCTTCAGGACGACCCCGGCACGGACATCGACTCCTCCTACGGCAACTACGCCCGGGGGAACACCAGGATGGTGCTGGAGAACAGCTACTTCCAGGGCTTCAGGAACCCCGTCATCAAGGACGGCACCGCCACCCTGGTCCAGCGCGGCAACGTCTTCGTGAACACCTCCGGCCGCAACGAGAGCGGCGGCACCGCGTTCGACCCGAAGGCGTACTACTCCTACTCCCTCGACCCCGCCGACCGGGTGCCGTCCATCGTGAGCTCCGGCTCGGGCCCCGGCTCGGCCATCGGCGCCGCCGGCTGACGCGGCGCCGTCCTCACGGGGCGTCGTGGCCGTCGTAGCCGGGGAGGGTCAGCGCCGAATGCGCCTCCCGGCCGGCGCTGTTGAGCACGGCGGAGGGCTCGCGCAGCGCCTTGTTGCGGTGGGCCAGGTCCTCGGCGGTGCGAGGGGACAAGCCGGCGCTTCCTTCGCCGGCGAGGGCCTGGTTCCTCTCCACGAACGACCGCAGGGTGCGCTCGTATCCCTCGAAGGCGTCGTCGTGGTGGGCGTGCGCGGCCAGTTCACCGGCGAGGACGTACGCGCCGACCAGCGCCAGACTCGAACCCTGGCCGGAGAAGAACGACGGCGCGTGGGCGGCGTCGCCGACCAGCGCGACCCGGCCCGTGGACCACCGTGGCATATGGATCTGGCTGACCACGTCGAAGAAGAGGTCGTCGCTGTCGTGCATGGCGGCGACCATGCGCGGGACCTCCCAGCCGTATCCGGAGAACACCCCGGCCACGAGGCCGCGCTGGGCGGCGGGGTCGCGGAAGGCGTCGAAGGGCGGCTCGGGACGCAGGAAGGTGAGGAAGGCGTGCACCCGGTCGTCGTCGCGGGGTGCGTAGAGGACGGCGGTCCGGCCCGGGACGTTCCAGGTGAGCCCCTCGTGCGCGAGCCCCAGATGGTTGGGCATGGTGAATCCGGCGAAGCAGTGGTCGAGGTAGCGGTGGTAGCCCTCCTCGGGGCCGAAGGCCAGGCTCCTGGTGAGCGAGTGGATGCCATCGGCGCCGATGACCAGGTCGAAGGTGCGCCGGGCGCCGCCGCGGAAGGTCACGTCCACTCCGCCGTCGTGGTCGTGGAGGGTGGCGATGGAGTCGTTGAAGAGGATCTCGACGTCGTCCCGGATGGCGCCGTAGAGGATCTCGGCCAGCTCTTCGCGCGGGATTTCGAGGTCATGGCCTTCCTCACCGCCGGAGATGGCCTCGGGCCGGATGGCCGCTATCGGATCGCCCTGCTCATCGAGGAAGGAGATCCGGCGGATGCCGACGTGGGCGTCCCGGAGCCGGGGGAGCACCCCCATCCGCCGGACGACCTCGACGGCGGTGCCGCGGATGTCGATGGGGTAGCCGCCACCGCGCAGTGCGGCCGCCTTCTCGACGAGGGTGACCGCGCAGCCGTACCGGCGGAGCCAGTAGGCCAGCGCGGGACCGGCGATGCTCGCGCCGGAGACCAGGACCGTACGCCCCGGCGTGATGTTCATGGCGCCCATGGGCGCTCCTCTCCGGCCCTCCCACGGGGAGGGCGCGATCGCATACCTAACTCAGGTATCCTTTTTCATGACGTGAGAAGCCCCGGAGGTTCGGGGTCGATGAGAAGACTATATACCTAACTTAGGTAGATGTGGGGGCCGGACATGACCGCCGAGGAACCGGAGGCCGGGCATCAGGGCGGCGGTGGTGCACACGACCTGCTGGCCATGCTGCCCCGTCTGACGCAGCTCAACGGCGCCGTGAACCGGGGCCGGGTGACCGAGCGCGCCATGGAGGCCGCCGGTGTGTCCGTGGACCGCCCCGCGATGTCGGTGCTGGTCGCCCTGCACGTGGCGGGCACCCCACTGCGCGTGGGGGAGATCGCCACGCGGATGCAGGTGGTCGGGCCCCATGTCACCCGGCAGATCAACGAGTTGGCGCGGCGGGGGCTGGTGCGCCGGGTCACCGATCCGGACGATCAGCGCGCCCGGCTCATCGAGCCGACCGCCGAGGGGGCCGCCGCGACCGACCGCTATATGCGGACCGTCCTCGGCTGGTTCAGCGACGCCCTGGCCGGCTGGAGCCCCGAGGACCGCGAGGTCTTCGGCCGCCTGCTCGGGCGCTTCATGGACGACCTCACCGCCCATCTGAACTCCTTCGACGACGATCAGACCGGCTGAGCGGACCCCCTTCGGCGCCCGGGACGGGGACCGGAGGGGGCCGCCGGATCGCTCAGCGCGGAGCTCGGCCCGTCTCGACCAGCTCGGCCAGCTTGTCCAGGGCCATGCGCTGCCCCAGCTCGTTGTCGGCGGCCGGTACGGCGTCGGGGACCCCCTCGTGCAGGAGGTGGACGTCGGTGCCGCCGCCCGCCGCGTCGGTGAGCGTGGTCGTCATCGTCATCGTGGAGCGCAGGGCGAGGTCCGCGGTCTCGAACTCGAGGACCTCGACCACCTGCTCATCCGGCACCAGCCGGGTGAAGCGGCCGTGGTAGGTGTCCGTACGGCCGCCCGACTTGCCGGCGCTCGCCGGGTCGTCGTAGACGAGGGAGATGCGGAAGGCGCCCCCTTCGCGGGGGTCGAACTCATGCACCCGGCTGGTCATGCCCTCGGGCACCCGCCAGGCCGCGACGGCGCTCGCGTCGAGGAGCGCGCGGTAGACGGCGGAGCGCGGGGCGTTCACCCGCCGGGAGAGTCGCGTGGTGTACATGCGCTCAACCTAGCGGCCCGGTGGCGGGAATGTGACCCGGTGACACCGGAGCCATCGAGCCGGATGTGCCGGCGGCGGCGGAGGTCTAGCGTCCGGAAAGACCTCCGCCGCCTGGACACCCCATCCACGGAGCGTTGTCGAGGGGTGCCGTCCTGGGGGAGTGGGTCAGCGCTTGACCTTGCGGGTCGCCCGCAGCCACTCCTTGTTCATCGCGGTGATGGAGAACAGCGGGATGCCCTTGGGGCAGGCCGTGGCGCACTCACCGGTGAGGGTGCAGCCGCCGAAGCCCTCGGCGTCCATCTGGGCCACCATGTCCAGCACCCGGGTCTCCCGCTCCGGAGATCCCTGGGGCAGCACATTGAGGTGGTTGACCTTGGCCGAGGTGAACAGCATCGCCGCGCCGTTGGGGCAGGCCGCCACGCAGGCGCCGCAGCCGATGCACTCGGCGTGCTCGAACGCGTAGTCCGCGTCCGCCTTGGGCACCGGAGTGGCGTGTGCCTCCGGTGCGGCCCCGGTCGGGGCGGTGATGTAGCCACCGGCCTGGATCACCCGGTCGAACGCGGAGCGGTCCACCACCAGGTCCTTGATGACCGGAAAGGCGGAGGCGCGCCACGGCTCGATGTCGATGGTGTCGCCGTCCTGGAAGGACCGCATATGGAGCTGGCAGGTGGTGGTGCGCTCCGGACCGTGGGCGTCACCGTTGATCACCAGGCTGCACGCACCGCAGATGCCCTCACGGCAGTCGTGGTCGAAGGCCACCGGCTCATCGCCCTTGACGATGAGCTCCTCGTTGAGGACGTCGAGCATTTCCAGGAAGGACATGTCCTGGGAGACGCCGTCGAGCTCGTAGGTGGCCATGGCACCGGGGGTGTCGGGGTTCTTCTGGCGCCAGACGCGCAGGGTGAGCTTCATGCGTAGCTCCGCTGAGTGGGGTGGACGTAGTCGAAGGTCAGCTGCTCCTTGTGGAGCACGGGGGCGGCGCCGGTGTCGGTGAACTCCCAGGCCGCGGCGTAGGAGAACTCCTCGTCCCGGCGGGCCGCCTCGCCGTCGGGGGTCTGGGACTCCTCGCGGAAGTGGCCGCCGCAGGACTCGGCCCGGTGCAGGGCGTCCAGGCACATCAGCTCGGCCAGCTCCAGATAGTCCACGATCCGGTTGGCCTTCTCCAGCGACTGGTTGAACTCCTCGCCGGTGCCCGGCACCTTGATCCGCCGCCAGAACTCCTCGCGGATCTGCGGGATGCGGTCCAGTGCCTTGCGCAGCCCCTCGTCGGTGCGGGCCATCCCGCAGAACTCCCAGACCAGCTCGCCGATCTCGCGGTGGAAGGAGTCGGGGGTGCGGTCGCCGTCCACGGCCAGCAGCCTGGCCAGCCGGTCCTCGGTCTCGCGCACGGCCTCGACGGCCGCCGGGTGCGAGGCGTCGACCTCGTCCTTGTGCGGGTTGCGGGCCAGATAGTCGTTGATGGTCGACGGCAGGACGAAGTAGCCGTCGGCCAGGCCCTGCATCAGCGCGGAGGCGCCGAGCCGGTTGGCACCGTGGTCGGAGAAGTTGGCCTCGCCGATCGCGAACAGCCCCGGCACGGTGGTCTGGAGGTCGTAGTCGACCCACAGCCCGCCCATCGTGTAGTGGATCGCGGGGTAGATGCGCATCGGGACCTCGTACGGGTTCTCCGCCGTGATCCGCTCGTACATGTCGAAGAGGTTGCCGTACTTCTCCTCGACCGCCTTGCGCCCCATCCGGGCGATGGCGTCGGCGAAGTCCAGATACACGCCCTGGCCACCGGGGCCGACGCCACGGCCCTCGTCGCAGACGTTCTTCGCGGCGCGGGAGGCGATGTCACGCGGCACCAGATTGCCGAACGACGGATAGATCCGCTCCAGGTAGTAGTCGCGCTCGTCCTCGGGGATCTCGGCCGCCGGACGGGTGTCGCCCTTCGCCTTGGGCACCCAGATCCGGCCGTCGTTGCGCAGCGACTCGCTCATCAGGGTCAGCTTCGACTGGTGGTCGCCGGAGCGCGGGATGCAGGTCGGGTGGATCTGGGTGAAACAGGGGTTGGCGAAGTACGCGCCGCGCCGGTGCGCCCGCCAGACGGCGGTCGCGTTGGAGTTCATGGCGTTCGTCGACAGATAGAAGACGTTGCCGTAGCCGCCGCTGGCCAGCACCACCGCGTCGGCGAAGTACGTGGAGATCCTGCCGGTCACCAGATCGCGGGCGACGATGCCGCGCGCCCGCCCGTCGACCACGATCAGGTCCAGCATCTCGGTGCGGGCGTGCATCTCCACGTTGCCCGCCGCGATCTGGCGGGACAGCGCCTGGTAGGCGCCGAGCAGCAGCTGCTGGCCCGTCTGGCCGCGGGCGTAGAAGGTGCGGGAGACCTGCACACCGCCGAAGGAGCGGGTGTCCAGCAGACCGCCGTACTCCCGGGCGAAGGGCACGCCCTGGGCCACACACTGGTCGATGATCTCCACCGAGATCTGGGCCAGGCGGTGGACATTGGACTCGCGGGCGCGGAAGTCGCCGCCCTTGACGGTGTCGAAGAACAGCCGATGGATCGAGTCGCCGTCGTTGCGGTAGTTCTTGGCCGCGTTGATCCCGCCCTGGGCGGCGATGGAGTGGGCCCGGCGCGGCGAGTCCTGGTAGCAGAACTGGACCACGTGGTAGCCCTGCTCGGCCAGGGTGGCGCCGGCGGCGCCACCGGCCAGCCCGGTGCCCACCACGATGATGGTGTGCTTGCGGCGGTTGGCGGGGTTGACCAGCTTGGCCTCGAAGCGGCGGGTGTCCCAGCGCTCGTTGACCGGCCCGGAGGGGGCCTGCTCGTCCTGGATCGGCTCGCCGACGGTGTACTCGGTGTAATCGCGGTACTCGCTGTACGAGGTCATGGTCAGCTCACCACTCCGGTCATGACACCGACGGGTATGGAGATGAACCCGGCGGTGAGAACGATGGCCAGGGCGTTGGCGATGGCCTTGAGGGCACGGTCACGGGTGTGGTTGCCCGCGCCGAGGGTCTGCGCGGCGCTCCAGAAGCCGTGCCGGACGTGCATGCCCATGGCCAGCATCGCCACGATGTAGATGACGTTCCCGTACCAGGTGGAGAAGGTGTCCACCACGTTCTGGTACGGATGGCCCTCCTGGAATCCGCCGGAGTGCGTGGTGCCGGTGGTGAGGTCCAGGATGTGCCAGACGATGAACAGGCCAAGGATCACCCCGCCCCAGCGCATGGTCCGGGTGGCATAGCTCATCCGTGGCTTGGTGTGGACGTACTTCTGCGGGCGGGCCTTGATGTCGCGCCGACTCAGCTGGTAGGCGGACACGGCGTGCAGGACCACCGAGGTCAGGAGAACGAGCCGGGCGATCCACAGGCCCCACTGGTGGTGCAGAACGGGGGCTCCCATGACACGCAGCCAGTGTCCGTAGGCGTTGAACTCCCCGGGGCCGAAGAAGATCTTCATGTTCCCGAGCAGGTGGGCGCAGAGGTAGCCGATCATGATCAGACCGGTCACGCCCATGACGATCTTCTTGCCGAGGGTCGATTGCCAGAAACCGAGCGCCATGGACGGCCGCCGCTCCGCCCGCGTCGGACGCTGCTCCGGCCGCGTTGTCAATGCCATGAACACGACGGTAGAGCGGGGCGGGTCAAAAGGGCCAAGATATGATTCTGATCATCTCGATAGACGATGCCTATCGAAGGCCGCTAAGATCCGGCCACGCTTGCCTTTGTCGCCCGCGCGGCCAGGGAAAACCGGTCAGCGGAAACCCTCGCGGGTGATGGCGAGCGCCTGCCGGAGGAGGTCCACGACGTCGCGCTCGCGCCGCTCGAGAGCCGTCTGTCCGACGACGCGGAAGGCGGCGAGGAGGGTCGCGGCGAGGACCTGGGCCCGCAGGGAGGTGTCCGGTCCGGCGGGGAGGCGCTCCTCGACGGCCACGGCGAGATCGCGTTCGGCGGCTGCGTAGGTGGCGACCAGCTCGGGCAGCAGCGCCGGGTGCAGGCGCAGGGTCCGGTAGCGCTCCTCCTGCTCCGGGTCGGCCGCGAACTCGGTGGAGTGCTGCTCGGCGGCGCCGATGACCGCCTTCATCAGGGATTCCCGCGCCGGGCGGGTGCGGATGAGTTCGACCAGCCGGACCGTGCGCGCCCGGTCGTGGTGCAGCAGCGCCTGCTCCTTGCTGGCGAAGTAGTTCGAGAAGGTGCGCCGGGAGACGGTGGCGGCGTCGGCGATGGCCTCCACCGTGAGGGTCTCGACGCCGTGTTCGGCGGCGAGGAGCACGGCGGCGTCGTGGAGTGACTGGCGGGTCGCCGCCTTCTTGCGCTCACGCAGACCGGTATTCATCGCCGCTGAGCATACGGGAGAAGGCCGATTCTTTCCCGTTGGGCAATCTTGCGCACTGGGAACGTTTCTGTGAGGCTGAGCCCGCGCCGCCGATCAGTCGCCGTCGCCGGACGGTCAGCCGCCCGACCGCTCGGCCGCCGGTCAATGCCACCCCGGATGGCATCCGAGCTCCGGACGGCATCCGAGCCCCGCACACCTTCCGACGCCAGAGGCCCGAGGACCCCCTATGCCCACCCCCCACCGCCCGCCCACCGCCGCCGCCACCACCTCCATGGACACCGAGGAGCTGGGATTCGACCCGGACGCCCTGCGGGCGAAGTACCGGGCCGAGCGCGACCGCCGGATCCGCCCCGACGGCAACAAGCAATACCGGCGCATGGACGGGGAGTTCGGCTCGTACGCCCAGGACCCGTATGTGGAGCCGGGGTTCACCCGGGAGCCGCTGCGCGACCGGGTCGAGGTGCTGATCATCGGGGGTGGCTTCGGCGGTCTGCTCGCCGGCGCGCGGCTGCGGCAGGCCGGTGTGCGGGAGATCCGGGTGATCGAGCAGGGCGGGGACTTCGGCGGGACCTGGTACTGGAACCGCTATCCGGGTGTCCAGTGCGACATCGAGTCCTACGTCTACATGCCCCTGCTCGAGGAGGTCGGCTACGTACCGCGGTGGCGCTACGCGCCCGGCGAGGAGATCAGACAGCACGCACGGGCGATCGGACGCCACTTCGACCTCTACCGCGATGTCCGCTTCCAGACCCAGGTGACCGAACTCCACTGGGACGACACCGAGTTGGCCTGGACCGTGCACACCGACCGGGACGACCGCATCCGGGCGCGCTATGTGGTCATCTCCAGCGGAACACTCAGCCGGGCCAAGCTCCCCGGCATCCCCGGGATCGAGACCTTCCAGGGGCATACGTTCCACACGAGCCGCTGGGACTACGACTACACCGGCGGCGACGCGAGCGGTGGTCTGCGCAAACTGGCCGACAAGCGCGTGGCCCTCATCGGCACCGGCGCGACCGCCATCCAGGCGGTGCCACATCTGGGGCGCGACGCCGAGCGGTTGTACGTGTTCCAGCGCACGCCGTCCTCCGTCGACGTACGCGGCAACCGCCCCACCGATGAGGGGTGGGCCGCGTCGCTCACACCCGGCTGGCAGCGGCGCCGCAGGGACAACTTCCTCGCCGTCGTCACCGGTGGCCGGGTGGACGAGGACCTGGTGGACGACGGCTGGACGAGCACCGCGCGGTTGCAGCAGAAGCTCATCCCGACCGACAGCTACGCGGACCTCCCGCCCGAGGAGCGCGAACGCCTCTACGAACTCGCCGACTTCCAGAAGATGAACGGGATCCGCGACCGGGTGGACTCCATCGTCGAGAACACGGCGACGGCCGAGGCCCTCAAGCCCTGGTACCGCTACATGTGCAAGCGCCCCACGTTCAGCGACACCTATCTGGACACCTTCAACCGGCCCAATGTCACGCTGGTGGACACCGCCGACCACGGGGGTGTCGAGCGCATCACCGAGAAGGCGGTCGTGGTCGGCGGGACCGAGTACGAGGTCGACTGCGTCATCTTCGCCACCGGCTTCGAGGTCGGCGTCTCCGGAGTCACCTCCGGACTCCTCCCGGTGCACGGCCGGGGCGGTGTCACCCTGACCGAAGCCTGGAGCGGCGGCCCGAAGACACTGCACGGCTTCTACAGCCACGGCTTCCCCAACCTCTTCCAGCTCGGCCCGCTACAGAACGCCAGCTCCGTCAACTATGTGCACATCCTCGATGAGCAGGCCATTCATGTCGCCGAGGTGCTCGCGGAGGCGCGCGAGCGCGGGGCCCGCTATGTCGAGCCGACCGCCGAGGCCGAGTCGGCGTGGCGCGCCACCATCCGGGAGAAGGCGGCGGACCTGTACGCCTTCCATGCCGAGTGCACCCCCGGCTACTACAACAACGAGGGCATGCCGAGGGAGCGCAGCCAGTCCTTCGGCGACGGGCCCATCGCCTTCCACGAACTGCTCAGGCGATGGCGCGCGGAGGGCGGCATGGACGACGTCCTGGTCCCCTGACACCGATGTGTGCGACTTACGTACGAGGAGCGACGATGAACCCCAGCCGGTTCGACGACACCGGCCGTACGCGGGCCACGAGCGACCGCCTGGAGGTGCGACGACTCACCCGGGCGAACCGGCTGTGGGGTTCCAACGGCGTCACCTTCGGCCCCGACGGGCGGCTGTACGTGGCGCAGTTCCTCGCCGGGCAGATCAGCGCCGTGGACCCGGCCTCGGGTGACATCGAGGTGGTGGTGCCGCTCGACGGCCCGGTGGAGGCCCCGGACGACCTGGCCTTCGGGGCGGACGGCTCGATGTACATCGCCGATCTGACCCCCGGCCGGGTGTGGCGGCGCGGCTCCGGGGGCGAGTACACGCTCGTCTCCGACCAGGTGTCGGTGCCCAACGGCATCACCTGCGTCGGCGACCGCCTCTTCGTCAACGAGATGAAGATGAACGGCCGTCTGATGGAGCTGTTCCCGGACGGCGGCGACCCGGCGGTGCTGACCGACGGCCTGGCCCTGGGCAACGCGATGCAACTCGGCCCGGACGGCTGTCTGTACTACCCGCAGATGATGCGGAACCAGGTCTGGCGGATCCCGCCGGATGGCGGGGTGCCCGAGCTGGTGGCCGAGGAGGTGGACGACCCGGTCGCGGTGCGGTTCGACCGGGGTGGCGTCCTCGTCGTCCTGTCCCGTGGCAGGGCCGGGCTGGTGACCCGTATCGATCTGGGCACCGGGGCCCGGTCGGTCGTCGCCACCGGTGTCGTGGGGCTGGACAACGCCGCGTTCGACCACGAGAACCGCATGTTCGTGTCCAGCTTCGCCAGTGGCGGGATCGCGGAGGTGCACACCGACGGCCGGACCCGGGTGGTGGTCCCGCAGGGGTTCGACGGGCCCTTCGGCATCACGGTCGACCTCGGTGGCACGGTGTACGCGGCTGACCACTTCCGGCTGGCGAGCCCCGATGCCACCGGCCATGACGGGCAGGAGCCCGGTGTCGTCACCCATGAGCTGATGTACGCCGTGCACAACGTCACCGCCGACGACGGGCTGTTGCACCTCACCTCACAACTCGGCGATGTACGCACCCACGACCCCGTGAGCATGACCATGCGGACGCGGGCGACCGGGCTGGACCAGCCCACCGGAATCGCCGTCGCACCGGACGGCGCCCTCGTGGTCGCCGAGACCGGTGCCGGTCGCATCCTGCGCATCGATGGGACCGACACGGTCGGTGTGCTCGCCGAGGGGCTCGACCACCCCCTGGACATCGCCTTCGACGGCCAAGGGCGCTGCTATGTCAGCGACGACCGGCGCGGTGCGGTGCTCCGGCTGGAGGGCGGCGAGGCGGTGGTCGTGGCGGACGGGCTCGGCGAACCACAGGGCTTGGCCGTGCGTGGCGACGAGTTGTTCACGGTGGAGGTCGCGCACCGGCGGCTGTGGGCGATCTCCCTCACCACGGGCGGGAGCAGGATCGACGCCGAGGATCTGGCGGTCGGCCTGCCGCCCGGGATCACCCGCACCGAACCCGAGCCGATCCCCGGAGTCCCCGGCCGCCCACGCCAGTTCGCCGGGCTCGCCGTCGCACCGGACGGGGCCCTCCTCGTCTCGGCCAACGGAGAGGGGAGTGTGCTGCGTCTGGACGCGCCTGCCGAGTGAGCCGCCCTGGCTCCAGGATCCCATCTGGGGCGAATTTCCCTCCTTCGTGTGGTCTTCCAGGTGCATGCCCCCATGTGCTGGTCTGTTCCTGAACACTGGACGGACAGGGGAGGCACGTCGAGGAGGGGGATATGGCGGGCGACACGGTGCTGTTCGCGGTGCGGGAGCACCCCGGGGACGACACGGTCGGAGCGGAGCAACTGCGGAGGATCCGCAAGGAGCTGGAAGCAGGCGGGTTCGCGGTGCGGTGGGCCGGCACCGGCGCCGACGCCCGGACGGTGTTGCGCACCGAGGCCGGTCTGGCGGCCGTGCTGGTGGACTGGGGGCTCGGCTCAGGCGGCGCACCGGGTGGCGCCGCCGTGCTGCGCCAGGCCGGCCGGCGGTTCCAGAATCTGCCGGTCTTCCTGATCGCGGCCGATGAGAGCCTTGAGGAACTGCCGCTGTGGGTGTCGGAGACCGTGGTCGGCTATGTGTGGCCCACGGAGGACACCGCCGCCTTCATCGCCGGGCGGATCTCCAGCGCCGCCCGCACCTACCGCGAGGCCGTTCTGCCGCCGTTCTTCAAGGCGCTGCGCCGCTTCGACGATACGCATGAGTACTCCTGGCACACCCCGGCCCACTCCGGAGGTGTCGCCTTTCTGAAGTCACCGGTGGGCCGCGCCTTCCACGACTACTTCGGGGAGCGGCTCTTCCGCAGCGATCTGTCGATCTCGGTCGAGGCGCTCGGTTCGCTGTTCGAGCACACGGGCCCGATCGGCGACGCGGAGCGGAACGCCGCGCGGGTCTTCGGCGCCGACCTCACCTACTTCGTCCTCCATGGCGACTCCACCTGTGACCGCCTGGTAGGCCACTTCAGCGTCACCCGGGACGAGATCGCCCTGGTGGACCGGAACTGCCACAAGTCCGTGCTGCACGGCCTGGTCGTCTCCGGCGCCCGGCCGGTCTACCTGATCCCCACCCGCAATGGCTACGGACTGTCCGGGCCGCTGCCTCCGGATGAGATCCAGGCGGGCACGGTGGCCGCGAGGATCGCGGAAAACCCGCTGACGCGGGGCGCGCTCTCCACCGAGGCGCAGTACGCGGTCTTCACCAACTCCACCTATGACGGGCTGTGTTACGACGCCGTGCAGACCGCCCGAGGCCTCGCGGCCAGCACGCCACGGGTCCACTTCGACGAGGCATGGTTCGCCTACGCCCGTTTCCACCCCCTCTATGTCGGGCGCTATGGAATGTCGGTGGGGCCCGACACCTTCCCCGGGCCGGACCGGCCCACCGTCTTCGCCACCCAGTCCACCCATAAGCTGCTGGCCGCGCTGTCGCAGAGCGCCATGGTGCACATCAGGCCCACGCCCCGGGCCCCGGTGGAGCACGAGCGGTTCAACGAGGCGTTCATGATGCACGGCACCACCTCGCCGCTGTATCCGATGATCGCCTCCCTGGATGTCGCCACCGCGATGATGGACGGGCCACAGGGCCACTGGCTGATCGACGAGGCGGTGGCCGAGGCGGTCCGGTTCCGTCAGTCGGTGGTGCGGATCGGGCGCCGTATCGAGGCCGCCGGGGACCGCCCCGCCTGGTTCTTCGGGATCTGGCAGCCGGAGACGGTGACCGATCCGGCCAGCGGTGAGCGGCTGCCCTTCGACGAGGCCCCGGCCGAGCTGCTGCGCACGGACCCCTCGTGCTGGGAGCTGGAGCCGGATGCCGAGTGGCACGGCTTCCCGGGGCTCAGCCGGGGCTACTGCATGCTCGATCCGCTCAAGGTCACCGTGACCTGTCCCGGGATCGACGCAAGCGGCCGGATGGCCGATTGGGGCATCCCCGCCCGGGTCCTCACCTCCTATCTGGCGACTCGGCAGGTGGTGGTCGAGAAGACGGACAGCTACACCACTCTGGTCCTGTTCTCCATGGGCATCACCAAGGGCAAATGGGGGACGCTGCTGGACGCGCTGATGGACTTCAAGGCCCGCTACGACGAGGACGCGCCGCTGGACCGCGTCCTGCCCGAACTGGTCGCCGCGTACCCCGGCCGCTACACCGGCCTGACCCTGCGTGAGCTGTGTCAGGAGATGCATGACCAGCTGCGCGAGGTGAGCCTGGTCCAGCTGCTGGACACCGCCTTCCAGGAGCTGCCGGAGCCGGTCGTCCCGCCACAGCTGTGCTACCAGCGACTCATCCGCGGCGGCACGGAGCGGGTGCGGCTTTCCGCGGCGGCGGGGCGGGTGGCCGCGGCCATGGTCACCGTCACTCCACCCGGTATCCCGGTGCTGATGCCCGGCGAGGGCATCGGCACGCCCGACGGGCCACTGCTGCGCTATCTGACCGCCTTGGAGACATTCGACCGGCGCTTCCCCGGATTCCGCAGCGAGACCCATGGCGTGACGCTCGACCCGGAAACCGGCGACTACCTGATCGAGTGTCTGTGCCGGGGCGAGGAGGTTCCCAGAGCGGCCCTGGGCGATGCGCGCGAACTCGCCGTCCCGGCTCCGGCCGCGGCTCCGACGACGGCTGCGACCGCGGCCCCGGCGGAGCGCCCCTGAATACGTCGGCCGCGCCCGCCGCCGGGTCGGCCGCCGCCGGGTCGCCCGCCGATCGGGCGCCTCAGGACAGGTCGACCCACACCTTTCCCGACGCGGTGTACGCCGCGGTGAATGCCTCCTGGACGTCGTCGAGAGGGTAACCGTCGCTGACCACCGCGCCGAGCCGGGGTGGGGTCGGGGACTCCAGGGCGCTGACAGTCCGTGCGAAGTCCACCGGATGGTCGTAGATCATGCTGCCGATGAGGGTGATCTGGCCCGCCACCAGATCGCGCGGCGAGATCCCGAGCGGGGCGGTGTCCATCCCGATCAGCACGGCGGTGCCGTGTTTGGCGAGCCGTCGTAGCCCCTCCTCGACGACACCGGGGGCGCCGGAGGTCTCGAAGAGACAGGGGAGCCCGTCCGCGTCCGGTGGCAGGGGCGTCGCGCCGAGGGAGCACGCGCGGTCGAGCCGGGCCTCGTTGGGTTCCTGGACG
The DNA here is from genome assembly GCF_039525925.1 of Streptomyces javensis. Taxonomy (NCBI): domain Bacteria; kingdom Bacillati; phylum Actinomycetota; class Actinomycetes; order Kitasatosporales; family Streptomycetaceae; genus Streptomyces; species Streptomyces javensis. The sequence continues at coordinate 51,711 of NZ_BAAAIF010000062.1, forward strand.
AACACCGTCACACCGTGGTCGACCAGCGCCTGGCACAGCAGCAGACCCTGGGAACCGGCCCCGATCACCAGACAGCTCTGCCCCGATGCGATGCCCGACCGCCGCATCGCCGCCCGTGCCACCGTCGCGGGTTCCACACAGACCAGGTCCTCGAGGGGCAGCTGTGCGGCGACCGGCCAGACGAACGTGGCCGGAGCGACCACGTAGTCACTCAGCAGACCCGGGACGGTCAGTCCCACGGCGGCCCGGCCCGCACAGGCCGACGTCCGCCCGGCGCGGCAGGGTTGGCACGTCAGACAGCAGTAGTCCGGTTCGATGACCACGTCCTGGCCGATGCGCAGCCCGCTGACCTCACGGCCCAGCTCGACGATCCGCCCCGTCCCCTCGTGGCCCAGGATCCAGGGCAGGCTCGGTGGCCGCCGGTGCCCCCTGTGCACCGCGAGATCGGAGCCGCACAGCCCCGTGCCCCGCATGCGGATCAGCACATCTCCCGGACCGCAGGACGGCTCCGGCACGGACACCACGGACAGCGCGCCGGGCTCGGTCAGCACGGCGGCCCTCAAGGGAACGCCTGCTTTCCTATGGGACGCGCCGTCGGCATCATGCCAAGAGCGTGCCACACATGATCCGCGCGGCGGTAGACCACACCACCCGCCCCACACCACCCGCCCACACCGCCGGCCCGCGCGACCGGCCCACCTGACCGAGTCCCCGGCCACCGCACACCTCGTACGCGTACGCTGTGGGCGCAATCGCTCTACCTGAGTAAGGAGTTGGAACGGCCATGTCGGACAGCACCCTGGCCCCCGATATCGATCAGGCCTTGTACGCACTCTCACCCGAGGGGCGGAAACTTCTCTTCACCGAGGCCAAGACGGCCTATGACTTCAGCGACAAGCCGGTGGGCGACGACCGTCTGCGCGCCATCTACGAACTCTTCAAATGGGCGCCGACGTCGGCGAATATCAATCCGCTGCGCATTCTGTACATACGCACCGAGGAAGGAAAGCAGCGGCTGCTGCCCGGGGTGGCGCAGCCCAATCAGGAGCAGACCGCCTCGGCCCCGGTCACCGCGGTGCTGGCCGCGGACACCCGTTACCCGGAGTATGTGCCGTTCCTCGCGCCGTCCAACCCGCAGTTACAGCAGATGCTGGAGGCCAACCAGGAACTGCGCGAGTCCCACATGGACTTCAACGCGGTACTCCAGGCGGGCTACTTCGTACTGGCCGTCCGCGCGTCGGGGCTGGCGGCCGGGCCGATGAAGGGATTCAACGCCGAGGCGGTGGACAAGGAGTTCTTCCCCGATGGCCGGTGGCGGTCGCTCCTGTTGGTCAACATCGGCTACCCGAGCCCCGAAGCCTTCCGGGACCGGCTTCCGCGCCCCTCGTACGAGCAGGCGGTACAGCTGGTCTGACACCAGCGGAGTGATGTGAGGCGCCCACCTCCATGGGATCAGGCCACCTCAGCCAGGGTGACCTGATCCCCCTTCGCGCCGGGCGGGGAAGCCGTCGCGCATGTCGGTCCCGCCCAGCGGCGGTACGCCGACCCCCGGTACGCGGAACCCATCAGGCACCGTCGACTTTCGGCCCCATCACCAACCCCCACCCCTCGCCCACACCGCCCGTACGGTGCCTTCCCACGGCGACGAGGGCCGCGTAGCATCGGCCGAAAAGCGCGGCGTGATCGTTTCGTGATATACAACTCACTCGCTTGACAGCGCGGTGCGCCGGGACCTACGCATAGGACCCGAGAGTGCCCCCTACCCGGTGCATGCCGCCCCCTACTCGGTGCATGTCAACAGCCACCACACGCTGTTCGCATGCTGTTGAAACACAAGACTCCGGCCGGCTCGCGTCTTTCCCTCATCCATTTCTCTCCCCTGGCGGTAGGCCACGGGCATCAAGGGTGGGCAACGCACCTGTGCCGCTGAGGAGTTCTGCCTGCTCGTCATGCGCTTTCGCGCGGGCACGCCCCTGAGCGGCCGCGCGGATGGAGGAATGTCAGAAAGCGGGATGCCTGTGAGCTTGTTGGAATGCCACGATTCCACGGTTGGCGCCGGTCGGTCGGCGATCGGTTTCCGTAAGGACCGGAAGGGCCAGGAGGACCGGGAAAACGAGGGGGACCGCGCGTCCGGCGGGGCGCTCCCCGATCTGGTCGAGCGCGATGACATCCTGGCCGGCCTGGGCCGGCTGCTCGCCGACGCCACGAGGGGCAAGGGGCAACTGGCCGTCGTGGACGGGCCGCTGGGAAGCGGCAAGAGCAGGCTGCTGCACGAGTTCCTCGAATCCCTCGAACCGGGCGGCGCCCGCGTGCTGCGGGCCACCGCCTCGCTCCGCGAGCACCTTCTGCCGTTCGGCGCGGTGACCCAGCTCTTCCACGGCATGACGATTCCGCCGCCCAGCCGGGACCGGGTGCGCGCCCTGCTCGCCTCGGCGGTCGAACACACGGTCACCGACGGGCGGTTAGCCGGGGGCGGCTGGGAGGCACAGGTCGTCGACGTCTTCCAGAAGCTCACCATGGAGCTGACCCATCTGGCCGAGACCACCCCCTTGGTGATCTGCGTCGACAACGCCCACTACCTGGACCCGCCCTCGCTGCACTTCCTCGCCGGCCTCGTCCCGTGGCTGCATTCCGCCCGCATCCTGGTGCTCCTCACCGATGACCACACCCTGCGGTGGCCGCGGTCGCCCCTGCTGGCCGGGCTGCTCTCGCAGAGCCCGAACGCCCACCGGATCGACGTGCGGCCGCTGAGCCGCAGCGGGGTCGACGCACTGGCCGTCCGACTGCTCGGCCCGCACACCGCCCCTCCCCGGCTCACCGCGGAGCTCCACCGCGTCAGCGGCGGCAACCCGCTGGCCGTGCAGGCGCTGATCATCGATCAGCAGGCGGGCGGTGCCTGCTATCCCGAGGGCTACGGACGGGCGCTGCTCGAGCTCGTGGCGCACTCCCGGCCGTCCATGCTGTCCGTGCTGCGCGCCCTCGCCGTGCTCGGCGGTGCGGCGCCGGTGGCGGACGTGGCCCGGCTGGCCAGGGTGGATGCCACGGTGACCGGCTGGGCCCTGCACGCCCTGGTCAGCGCCGGACTGCTCACCAAGGGCCAGGCGTTCCGCCATCCGGTGGCCGCCACCGCCGTGCTGGAAGACATGCCCGCGGACCGCCGGGCCGCCCTGCACCGGGCGGCCGCCGAGCTGCTGCACGAGGCCGGGGCGCCCGCGCTGACGGTGGCCGGGCAGCTGCTGAGCGCCGGGGATCCCGGTGCCGACTGCGCCACCGAGGTGCTGATCACGGCCTCGGACGAGGCGCTGGCGACCGGCGATGTGAGCACCGCGCTCAGCTGCTTGGACCTCGCCCAGCGCACCCGGGCCGACGACCCCACCGCGGCACGCATCCGCGCCCGGCTCAGCAGGCTGGAATGGCAGCTGAAACCGCAGGTCGCCGTCCGTCATCTCCGCCCCCAGCTACGCGACTTCACCGCCGGCCACCTGGACCGCCGGGAGATCTCCGAACTGGTGCTGGGCCTGGCCAAGGCCGGTGCGCTCGATGAGCTGACCGCCCTGCTGGACGCCCTGCGCACCCGCGCCCACCGGGGCGCCGGCTCCGGCACCGAGGACATCCGCCCCCTGACGAACTGGGCGGCGATGGCGTACCCCCTCCACACCGGGCTGCGGAAGCTCGCCCACTCGGTGGCCGCCGCCACCCCGGAGGCGACCCCCTGCCACGACCCATGGCTGCCCTCGGCGGTCACCCTGGCCGACGATCTGACCCGCGGACGCGACGACCAGCTGACACACCGCGCCGAACTGCTGCTGCGCACCTTCCACCTCGACCACGGCTCGCTGTGGAACGCCGAGTCCGGAGCGCTCGCCCTGCGCGCGCTGCTGTACGCGGGCCGCCCGGACGAGGTCGTGGCCTGGTGCGAGAAGCTCGAGACCGAGGCCGCCGCCCACCAGGCGCTCGCCTGGCAGGGGAAGTTCCTCGCCATCCGCGCCGAGGCCCATATGCGGCAGGGGCACCTGATCTCCGCGCACGACCTGGCGGCCCGCGCCATGGCCCTCGTACCGCCCCAGGGCTGGGGAGTCGGCCTGGCCGGGGTGCTGGGCTGCGCCATCCTGGCCGCCACCCGCTCCGGCAGGCTGGAGCAGGCCGAGAAGTATGTAGCACAGCCGATCCCCGAGCAGGCCCTGCACAGCCGCCACGGCGCGCACTATCTGCACGCCCGGGGCCACTACCGGCTGGCCACCCACCATCCCCAGGCCGCGCTCGCGGACTTCCTGGCCTGCGGCAGATTCGCCGAGACCTGGCAGCCGCCAGGCGCCGACGTGGTCCCGTGGCGCACCAGCGCGGCCGAGGCATGGCTGGCACAGGGCGACCAGGACCAGGCCAAACGACTGGTGCGGGAGCAGATGGCCCGGCTGCTGCCGGGCCCGTCCCGGGCCCGCGGGTTGTCACTGCGCACGCTGGCGGCGGTCAGCCGGGTCACCCGCCGCCCGCAACTCCTCACCGAGGCCGTCGACATGCTCAAGGACAGCGGCGACGACTACGAGCTGGCCCGTGCGCTGATCGACCTCAGCACCGCCTTCAAGGACACCGGCGACCAGCGCAACGCCCGCCGGGTGGCCCATCGCGCCTGGCACCTGGCGAAGCAGACCGGCGCCGAGCACCTGTGCCGGGAAGCCGCGCTCGACCCCATCGACCCCGAGGCCGCGATGTCCGCGGACCAGCGCCAGGACGGGCTGTCCGCGCTCACCACACAGGAGCGGAGGATCGCGCTACTGGCGGCCAAGGGCTACACCAACCGCGAGATCGCCGCCAAGCTCTACATCACCGCCAGCACGGTCGAGCAACACCTCACCCGGGTGTTCCGTAAAGTCAACGTCAAGCGGCGGCAGGATCTGCCGCACTTCCTCTAGCCTTCCTCTCATTCCGGTCACTTCAACAGCCCGGACCTGAACCCGCCGACCAACGCGGTGAGTTCACGGGAGGTGCGGGCCGCGCCGTAGATGTGGTGGTCCGGGCGCACCAGCAGGAACCGTGCCCGCGCCGCCCTCATCAGCGGCAGATACACGTCGTCCACGTCGATGGCGGCACCCGGTGCCGCCTCGGCGCCCTCCGCCACCATGTGCACCACACGCGTACCGAGCCCGGTGAGGAAGGTGAGCTCGGACTCCTCCAACGCCACGGCCGGATCCGCCGACCCCAGCAGCACCGGACCGGTGCCCACCACCTCGTCGAACAGCCCGGTCACGCCCTCGTGGCGCACCCGCCCCTGGGGCATCACCTCCCCGGCCGGTGGCACCGGCGCCGTACCGATGCCGGTGTACAGCAGCCCGGTCCGCAGCGGTGGACCCGCGACGCCGTGCTGCCCGCCCCGGCCGGTGTCGGCGCCGCCCGCGAGCAGCGAGGCGTCCCGGCTCGCGGCGGTGGCGGCGTCGGTCACACACAGCACTCTGCCCAGCCTTACCGCGGTGTCGATGGCCTCCCGCACATGGTCGACGCGCTCACGCGGATAGGTGTCCAGCAGCCCCTCACCGGCGGCGCCCCGCAGCACCAGATCCAGCTTCCAGGACAGATTGAGCACATCCCGGATGCCCGCGCACATGCCCTGGCCCGTGAACGGCGGCATCAGATGGGCGGCGTCCCCGGCCAGCAGCACCCGCCCCCGCCGCCACTCGTCCGCCCACGCGGCCTGGAAGCTGTAGACCGTGTGCCGGTGCAGGGTGGCGTTCTCCGGGGTGACATCGAAGCGCTCCAGCAGCCGCCAGGCCGTCTCCGCCCGGTTCAGCTCGGCCACGCTCTCCCCGGGCAGCCGCATGAACTCCCAGCGCCGGCGCCCCGGTCCACTGCCCACGGCCGTCGTCGGCCGGGCCGGATCGCAGTGCTGCACATTGAGCGGGGAGAACACCCGCGGCTCGTGGAGCACCACATCGCACAGCAGCCAGTCGAAGGAGAAGCCGAGATCCGTCCGGCGCACCCCGATGTGGTCGCGCACAAAGCTGTTCGCCCCGTCGCACCCGACCACCCAGGAGGCGCCGCACTGCAACCGCCCGCCCGCCGTGTCCGTCGCCGTGAGCTCCACCCCGGTGCCGCTGTCCACCAGGCCCGTCGCCTCGTAACCGCGCAGTACCCGCAGGTTGGGCAGCCGCTCGGCGCGGGCGCACAGCACCGACTCCAGCGCGGGCTGGTGCATCGTGGTCGTCTCCGGCCAGCCGTGCACACCCCGCTCGGCGAGCTCGACCCGGAGCAGGGACCTGCCCTGGGCGTTGCGCCAGTCGTAGGCGTCGGCCGGCAGACCGATCTCCGGATACGAACCGCTCACCCCCAGCGACGCCAGGGTCCTGGCCGTCTCACCGTCGAAGCTGGTCGCCCGCGGCAGGGTGTACGGCTTCTCCCACCGCTCCACGACCAGCACCCGCCACCCCCGGCCGGCCAGCAGGATGGACAGCACCTGACCGATGGGTCCGTAGCCAACTATGAGCACATCCGCTTCCGGCGTGTCCGGCCCCCGTCCAGAGCCCGCAGAGCACATCCTCTCCTCCCTCCTCCGGTGCGGCGAAGCTATCAGCGGAGGCCGAACGGACCGGGACAAAGGGGGTTTGCTGATCACGAAGTAAGGGGGGATGAGGGGGGTGAATCAGGGGATTCTCCTAGTTTTCCGGTGTGAAGCTGGAATGGGTGAAGCCGCTGACGCGTCACCTTGGAACCCTGACCGCAGGGAGGGTAGAGGTGGCATGCTGCGCACCGAACTGATCCGCCCGATCCAGGACCTCCTCAACCAACAGAGCCGCCGTTTCGGCACCAAGACCGCTTACGCCGACGCCCGGCGCGCCATCAGCTACGCCGAGCTGGAGGCGCGCACCCGCCGGCTCGCCGGCCATCTGGCCGGGCTGAGCCTGCTGCCGGGCGACCGCGTGGCCATGTACCTCGGCAACCGCGTCGAGATGGTGGAGAGCTACTTCGCCGTCGTCCGGGCCGGGGGGATCGGCGTCCCGGTCAATCCGCATGTCTCCCAGGCCGAACTGGACCACCTGCTCACCGCCAGCGGCAGTCAGGTCGTCATCACGGACTCCACCCACCTGCCGCTGCTGCGCCGGCCGCGCCCCGGGGCGAGCCCACTGACCGTGCTGGTGGTGGGGGAGGACCCGGTCCCCGCGGGCAGCCTGTCCTACGAGCGGTTCGCCACCACCGAGCCGGACACACCGGCCCGCGACGACCACGGCCTCGACGACATCGCCTGGATGCTCTTCACCTCCGGCACCACCAGCAAGCCCAAGGGCGTGCTCGCCACCCAGCGCAACTGCCTCTGGTCGGTCGCCGCGTCGTACGTACCCGCGCTCGGCCTCACCGCCGAGGACCGTGTGCTCTGGCCGCTGCCCCTGTTCCACAGCCTCTCCCACATCGTGTGCGTGCTGGCCGTGACGGCGGTCGGAGCGACCGCCCGGATCACCGACGGACACTCCGCCGAGGACGTGCTGGAGCTGTGGGGCCAGGAGCGCTCCACGGTCATCGCGGGCGTCCCCACGCTGTACCACTACCTCGTCCGCGCCTCCAAGGCCCCCGGATTCACCGCCCCTGACCTGCGGGTGGGCCTGGTCGGCGGCGCCGTGACCACGGCGGCGCTGCGACGCTCGGTCGAGGACGCCTTCGGGGCCCCGCTCATCGACGCGTACGGCAGCACCGAGACCTCCGGCTCGATCGCCATCAACTGGCCCACCGGGGCCAGGGTCGAGGGCTCCTGCGGACTCCCCGTCCCCGGCCTCGCCCTGCGGGTGGTCGACCACCGCACCGGCCTGGACGTGCCCGACGGGACCGAGGGCGAGGTGTGGGTCCGCGGCCCGAACATCATGGCGGGCTACCACAACCAGCCCGAAGCCACCGCCGAGGCGCTGCGCGACGGCTGGTTCCACACCGGCGACCTCGCCCGCCGTGACCGGGACGGCTATCTGACGGTCACCGGGCGGCTCAAGGAACTCATCATCCGCGCCGGGGAGAACATCCACCCCGTCGAGGTGGAGGACGTCCTGCGGATGGCGCCCGGCGTGGCCGACGCCGCCGTGGTCGGGAAGCCGCACGACGTCTTCGGCGAAGTCCCGGTGGCCTTCGTCGTCCCCGCGCCAGGCGGTTTCGACCCGGCCCAGGCGCTCGCCCTGTGCCGGGAGCGGCTCTCGTACTTCAAGGTGCCCGAGGAGCTGTACGAGATCGAGCGGATCCCGCGCACCGCGACCGGCAAGGTCACCCGGCACCGGCTGCTGGACGGCCCGGCACGGCTGCGTGCGGTGGGCAACGCCTACCATGACGCGCTCTTCCGTACGAGGTGGGTCCCGCAACCATCCGCTCCTCAGCCCCGGCCCGGCCGTTGGGCGCTGCTCGGACGGCAGGCCCCCGGGCTCGACGGATTGCTGGGGACCTCGGGCGGCACCGAGTTGGGCGAGTACGTCGACACGGCCGACCTGAGAGCGGCGGTGGCCGCCGGAAGTCCTCCGCCCGACGTGGCCCTGCTGTCGGCCCCCACGGACCCCACCGAAGGTGTCCTGAGGGACGTCCAGACGTGGCTGGCCTCCGCCGAGCTGTCCGATGCCCGGCTGGTGGTGGCCACGCGAAGCGCCGTGGCGACGACCACGGGCGAGGACGTGCCGAACCCGGAACAGGCCGCGCTGTGGGGGCTGATGCGCTCCCTGCAAGCCGCTCATCCCGGCCGCATAGCCGTCGTCGACCTCGACGAGCCGGGTGACGAGGCGTGTGCGGCTGGGCTGTTGGCGGCGGTGGCCTCGGGCGAGCCCCAGAGCGCGGTGCGCTCGGGCGTCGTACTGCTGCCACGGCTTGAACGCGTGGCCCTGGACATGGGCCCGGGCACGGGTCCGGATGGCGAGCGGGACGCGTCCGTGGCCATCGACCTCCGTGGCACCGCGGTCGTCACCGGAGTGGACACCCGGCGCGGCGCCGCGATCGCCCGGCATCTGGTGACCGGTTACGGCGTCCGCCGACTGCTGATGATCGCCCCGCCCGGGCAGGGCGGCCTGGCCAACGAGCTGTGTACCCGGCTCACCGATGCCGGAGCCGATGTCCGACTGGTCGAATGCGAGCTGGACAACCGCACCAAGCTGAGGCGTGCGCTGGCCAAGGCCACCGGCCCCTTGAGCGTGGTCGTGCTCGCCTGGGAGGCCGTGGACGAGCCGTCGGACGGGCGCGTGGCCGCCGAGGCCAGGACGCTGTACGAGCTCACCCGGAACGCCGACCCCGCCGCGTTCGTGCTGTCCTCCTCGACCAAGGGGGTGCTGGGCGCGGCGGGGGAGACCACCGAGGCAGCCTCCGCCGCCTTCCTCGACGCCTACGCCCAGCATCTGCGTGTGCGAGGGGTGCCGGCTCAGTCCATCGCCTGGGGGCCGTGGGAGGGGGAGACCGGCGAGACGGCCGGCGTCCTGAGCTCTCGGGAGGCACTCGCGGCGCTGGACGCCGCACTGGCCGTGGACGAGGCCCAACTCGTCGCGATGAAGCTCGACCCGACAGCCGTGCCGACCGGGACGACATCCCCACTGCTCCACGACCTGATCGACATCCCGGCGCGTACCGCCACCGTGGACGAGGCCGTCACGGTCGCCCTGCGGGAGCGGCTGATGGGCGTGCGGGAGGCCGACCGGGACCGGCTGCTCACCGATCTCGTCCGCGAACACCTCGCCGACCTGCTGGGCCTGGCCGACAAGCAGGCCATTGAGCCCGAGCGGGCCTTCACGGATTTGGGCCTGACTTCGGTCACGGTGGTGGAGCTGCGCAACCGGCTGAGCGAGGCCACGGGGCTCCGCCTGCCCGCCACCTCCGCCTTCGACCACCCCACACCGGTGGCGCTGGGGAGCCTGCTGCGCCGGGAACTGCTGGGTGGTGCGGGAGCGCCGACCGTCCCGGTTTCGGCCCCGGTTTTGGCCCCGGGTTCGGCTGTGGCTGTGGGAGCGGGGTTGGTCGATGACCCGATCGCGATCGTGGGGATGGCGTGTCGGTTGCCGGGTGGGGTCGGCTCGCCGGAGGAGTTGTGGGAGCTGGTTCTGGCCGGAGGTGAGGGGATCGGGGAGTTCCCGGCGGATCGGGGGTGGGATCTGGAGAACCTGTTCGATCCGGATCCGGATCACGCCGGGACGAGCTATGCGCGTCGGGGCGGGTTTCTGTATGACGCGGGGGAGTTCGACGCGGAGTTCTTCGGGATTTCGCCGCGCGAGGCGTTGGCGATGGATCCGCAGCAACGGTTGTTGCTGGAGACGTCATGGGAGGCGTTGGAGCGGGCCGGGATCGATCCGGTCTCGTTGCGAGGCCAGGACGTGGGCGTCTTCGCCGGGATGATGCATCAGAACTACGGAGTCGGCTCCGCCGGAGGAGCAGACGCCCCCGCCGGTCTGGAAGGCCACCTGATGACCGGCACCTCGGCGAGCGTGGTGTCGGGCCGGGTGTCGTATGTGCTGGGGTTCGAGGGTCCTGCGGTGACGGTGGACACGGCGTGTTCGTCGTCGTTGGTGGCGTTGCATTTGGCGGGGCAGGCGTTGCGGTCGGGGGAGTGCTCGATGGCGCTGGCCGGTGGGGTGACGGTGATGGCCGGACCGGACGCCTTTGTGGAGTTCTCCCGTCAGCGCGGGCTCGCTGCCGATGGGCGGTGCAAGTCGTTCGCGGCTTCGGCGGATGGCACGGGGTGGGCCGAGGGTGTGGGTGTGGTGGTTTTGGAGCGGTTGTCGGATGCGGAGCGGCTTGGGCATCGGGTGTTGGCGGTGGTGCGGGGTAGTGCGGTGAATCAGGATGGTGCGTCGAATGGTTTGACGGCGCCGAATGGTCCGTCGCAGCAGCGGGTGATTCGGCGGGCGTTGGCGGGTGCGGGGTTGGTGGCGGGCGATGTGGATGTGGTGGAGGCGCATGGGACGGGTACGGCGTTGGGTGATCCGATCGAGGCGCAGGCGCTTCTCGACACCTATGGGCAGGATCGGCCTGAGGGGCGTCCGTTGTGGTTGGGGTCGTTGAAGTCGAATATTGGTCATGCGCAGGCGGCTGCGGGTGTGGCTGGTGTGATCAAGATGGTGTTGGCGTTGCGGTATGGGGTGTTGCCGAGGACGTTGCATGTGGATGAGCCGTCGCGGCAGGTGGATTGGTCGGCGGGTGCGGTGGAGTTGCTGACGGAGGGGCGGGTGTGGCCGGAGGTGGGGCGTCCGCGTCGGGCTGGGGTGTCGGGGTTTGGGGTGAGCGGGACGAATGCTCATGTGATTTTGGAGCAGGCGCCTGAGGTGGCGGCTGCGGTGGTGCCGGAGGCTGCGGGTGGTGTGGTGCCGTTGGTGGTGTCGGGGCGTGGTGGTGCGGGGTTGCGGGGGCAGGCGGCAAGGTTGTTGGAGTACGTGCGGGCTCGTCCGGAGGTAGGAGTTGGGGCGCTGGGGGCGGCGTTGGTTTCTGGTCGGGCGGGGTTGTCGGATCGTGCGGTGGTGGTGGCGGGGGATCGGGAGGAGGCGTTGGCGGGGTTGGCGGCGGTGGTGGAGGGCAGTGGGGTGGGCAGGGCGGATGTTCGGGGGCGGGTGGTGTTTGTTTTTCCTGGTCAGGGGGCGCAGTGGGTGGGGATGGGTGCGGAGTTGTTGGAGTCGAGTGCGGTGTTTGCGGAGTGTTTGGGTG
>NZ_BAAAIF010000063.1:0-63181 GCF_039525925.1 Streptomyces javensis
ACGTGCACACACCCCGCAAAACGAAGCCAGCGAAACGGCAAACGAACAAAACGTCCAACCCACGGCCCCGCCGCACAGGTTAAAGATCAAGCTAGGGTCTGTCGTCAAAGGGGGCGCCCGGCTGATCGTGCCGCCTGCGGCGAGCCGATCCCCGCCCCTCCCCGACACCTATCGATACGCGGCTCAGGCCACCCGGTACGGCCGCGCCCGCTCGCTGTTCAGCGTGAGTCCCAGCCCGGGCGCGCCGTCGTGGCCCGGGGTGAGGCTGCCACCGTCGGGCGCGAGGGCGCCGTCGAAGAGAAGGCGCTCGATGCGCACATGGTCGTGGAACCACTCCAGGTGGCGCAGGTTGGGTACGGACGCGGCGGCGTGGGCGTGGGCGTGTGGGGCGCAGTGGCCGGAGATCTCCAGGCCCTGGCCGTGGGCGAGCGCGGCGGCGCGCAGCCAGACGGTGATGCCGCCGCAGCGGGTGACATCGGCCTGGAGGCAGTCCACCGCACCGGCGGCGAGCATCTGCGCGAAGTAGGGCAGGGTGTAGCCGTATTCACCGGCCGTCACCTCCATCGGGACCCGGTCGCGGATGGTGGCGAGCGTGGTGAGGTGGTCCGAGGAGACGGGTTCCTCGAACCAGGTCACACCGTGGTCGGCGAGTGTGTCGGCCATGCGGATGGCCTGTTTGGCGTCGTAGCCGCCGTTGGCGTCCACGTACAGGGCGGTGGTGTCGCCGATGCTCGTACGGGCCTCGGCGACGCGTTTCCGGTCGCGTTCCTCGCACCGCCCCCAGGACTCCCCGATTTTGATTTTGACGCGCGGGATGCCCTCTTCCTCGGTCCAGCCGCGCAGCTGCCGGTCCTGGCGCTCGGCGTCGTACGTGGTGAAGCCGCCGCTGCCGTACACGGGCACCTCGTCGCGCGCCCTGCCGAGGAGGTGCGCGAGGGGCAGGTCGAGCAGGCGGGCCTTGCAGTCCCACAGGGCGATGTCCACGGCGGCGATGGCCTGGGCGGCCACGCCGGGCAGTCCGGCGTTGCGCACGGCGCGGTGCATGGCCTCGTTCGCGCGTGGCACATCGAGGGCCGGGGTGCCGGTGACGACGTCGGCGAGCAGATCGTCGATGACCAGGGCCGTGGCGGCGGGAGCGTAGGTGTAGCCGAGGCCGGTGACCCGGCCGCAGCGGACGGTGGCGAGGACGAGGGTGGTGCTGTCCCAGCCGAGGGTGGCGTCGGCCTCGGGGGCGTCGGTGGGCACCGTGTAGACGGCGCTGTCCACCCCGTCCACGACGCGCTCGTCCACGCCTCCCGCCAGGACGCGACCTGTCACCACCGTGCGGTCACCGTCCCCCGCGGCGCGTGCGTCGCGAGGCGGCGCGGCCGACGCCCGCCGCGGCCCCCGCCACGGCCGTCGCCGTGAGGGCGGCGGCGCCGGCGGTGGTCGCCCAGCGGGCCGCGCGCGAGGCCGGGGCCATGAGCTGGGCCAGGCGTTCGGGCCGCTCGCTGGGCAGGGTGGTGTCGAGGCCCAGGGCCAGCGCCTCGGCCAGGTGGAGGGCACCGCGGCCGGTGTCCCCTTGCTCGATCTGGGTGCGGCAGCTGAAGCCGTCCGCGAGCAGCAGACTGCCGGGGGCGGCCGCGCGCACGGCGGGCAGCACACCCTGTTCCGCGATGGCCATCGAGACCTCGTGGTGGCCGCGTTCGAAGCCGAAGTTTCCGGCCAGACCGCAGCAGCCCTCGTCCAGGACGTCGGTGACGAGGTGGGCGCGGCGCATCAGTTCGCGGTCCGCGTCGTCCTTCATGATGGCGTGCTGGTGGCAGTGGGTCTGGACGACGGCCTGCCGGCTGAGCGCGGGTGGCCGCCAGCCGTCGGGGGCGTGCTGGACGAGGTGTTCGGCGAAGGTGCGGAATTGCCCGGCCAGCCGCCCCACGTCCTGGTCGGCGGGCATCAGTTCGGGTGCGTCGGCCCGGAACACCGCGGTGCAGGAGGGTTCGAGGCCGATGATCGGGGTGCCCGCCTCGAGATAGGGCCGCAGCACCCGCAGCGTACGCCGCAACACCTTCTTCGCGGTGGCCAGTTGCCCGGTGGAGATCCAGGTCAGACCGCAGCACACGGGCTCGGTCGGTACGGCGACCCGGAAGCCGGCGTCCTCCAGCACCCGGACGGCCGAGATGGCGACCGAGGGGTGGAAGTAGGTGCTGAAGGTGTCGGGCCACACCACCACGGTCCGCGGGTCGGCCGGGTCCGGCTCCTCGGCGGCGCGGGCGCGCCACCACTGGAGGAAGGACCGCGGCGCGAACACCGGCGCCTGGCGCGCGCCGTCCACACCGGCCAGCCGCTTGCCGAGACCGGCCACGCCCGGCGCCCGGGCCACGGTGTTGACCAGCGAGGGCGCGATACGGGACAGCCGGGCCCACACCGGCAGCCAGCCCATGGAGTAGTGCGCCGCCGGGCGCGGGCGGCCCGCGTAGTGGTGGGCGAGGAACTCGGCCTTGAGCGTCGCCATGTCGACACCGGTCGGGCAGTCGGACTTGCAGCCCTTGCACGCCAGGCACAGGTCCAGGGCGTCATGGACCTCGGTGGAGCGCCAGCCGTCGGTGACGGCGGAGTCCGGGTGGCCGTCGAGCATCTCGAACAGCAGCCGGGCCCGGCCGCGGGTGGAGTGTTCCTCCTCGTTGGTGGCCCGGTACGATGGGCACATCACGGCGCCGTGGTGGCTGCGGCAGTTGCCGATGCCGACACAGCGCATGACGGCACGGGTGAAGGAGTGGTCGTCGTCGGGGTAGCCGAAGTGGGTGTCGGGGGTGTCCGGCCGCCACCCCGGGCCCAGGCGCAGCTGACCGTCGACCGGGTTCGGGCCGGTGGCCTTGCCGGGGCCGGTGGCCTTACCGGGGCTCGGGCTCGGGCCGGTGACCTTGCCCGGGTTCATCCGGTTCTCCGGGTCGAACACCGCCTTCATCTCGCCGAAGGCGGTCACCAGCCGCTCGCCGAACATCCGGGTGAGCAGTTCGCCCCGCGCCTGCCCGTCCCCGTGCTCGCCGGACAGCGAACCGCCGTACGAGACCACCAGGTCGGCGGCGTGTTCCAGGAAGCGGCGGAAGTCGGCCACACCCTCGGCGGTCTTCATCCCGAACGGGATGCGGGTGTGCACACAGCCCTGCCCGAAGTGGCCGTACAGCGACGGATGGTCGTAGCCGAACTCCGCGAACAGGTCCTTCAGATCGCGCAGATAGTCCCCCAGACGCTCGGGCGGGACGGCGGAGTCCTCCCAACCCTCCCAGGTCTCCCGGTCGTCCGGCGGACGCGCGGTCACCCCGAGGCCCGCCTCGCGGGCCCTGAGCATCCGCTGCTCGCGCCGGGGGTCGTCGGAGAAGGCCACCGTGGCGTCCTTCTCGTCCCGCCCCACCGAGCGCAGCAGTGCGTGCGCCTGCTCGTCGACGTCCTCCTGGGAGTCCCCACCGAACTGCACCATCAGCCAACTGTCGCCCTCAGGAAGGGAGTTGAGGGATTCGAGGTAAGCGTGCTCCTCGCGCATCAGCTCGGCCATCCGCCCGTCGAGGGCCTCCAGTTCGCCGGGTGTGCAGCGCTCCAGGAGCCGGGGCACATCGTCGGCGGCGGCGCAGATGTCGTCGTAGCCGAGCACCAGCAGCGACTGGTACGGCGGTACGGGCACCAGGTCCACCTCGGCGCGCACCACCGTCACCAGCGTGCCCTCGCTGCCCACCAGGGCCCGGGCCACGTCGAAGCCGTTCTCCGGGAGCAGCGAGTCCAGGTTGTAGCCGGAGACCCGGCGCGGGATCTTCGGGTAGCCGCGCCGGATGTCCGCGAGGTACTCGCCGACGACGCGGTCCAGTCCGTCGTAGATCTCGGCCCGGCGGCCGCCCTCCGCCGCGATCCGCGCCCGCTCGGCCTTGGACGTCGGCCCCACCCACATGCGCACGCCGTCGTAGGTGAGGACCTCCAGGCGGCGCACGTTGTCCACGGTCTTGCCGAACGCCTGCGCCGACGCGCCGCACGAGTTGTTGCCGATCATTCCGCCCAGCGCGCAGTGGCTGTGCGTGGACGGCTTGGGCCCGAACTGGAGTTGGTGGTCGGCGAGTTGGCGGTTGAGCTCGTCCAGCACCAGCCCCGGCTCCACCACACAGGTGCGCGCCTCGGGATCCACCGAGACCAGGGCGTGGCAGTACTTGCTCCAGTCGATCACGACGGCGGTGTTGGTGGACTGACCGGCCAGGCTGGTGCCGCCGCCGCGCGACAGGACGGGCGCGCCGAAGCGCGCGCACACCTCCACCGCCCGCGCCCCGGCCTCCACGGTGCGCGGGACGACGACGCCGATGGGCACCTGGCGGTAGTTGGAGCCGTCCGTGGCGTACGCGCCCCGGCTGCCCGCGTCAAACCTGACCTCGGCGTCCACCTCCGCACGCAGTGCCCCCTCAAGCCCGCTCGCGGTACGCATGCCGCGTCTCCCCCTTCCGTCAGGCGTGTCCGCGTCCCGGCAGGCGCTCGGCGTACTGGGCGACCTTCTGCCGGATGCCCCGGTGGGCGATCCCGGCCAGCTCGGGGTCGTGCAGCGCGGCCTTCACCGTCTTCTTCGCCATGGGGACCATGAGGTGGGGCGGGATCGGGGCGATCTCCTGGTCGACCGTGAACTCCAGGACGACCGGCCGGTCACTGGCCAGCGCCTCGTCCCAGGCCCTGCCGACCTTCTTCGGGGACTCGCAGCGGATCCCGCGCAGCCCCAGCAGCTCGGCGTACGCGCCGTAGGGGATGTCGGGGATGGTCTGGGAGGCGGGGTACTTCGGGTCCCCGGCCATGGCGCGCTGCTCCCAGGTGACCTGGTTGAGGTCCTGGTTGTTGAAGACGCAGAAGACGAGCGGCGGGCCGCCCGCCAGCCGGTCCAGATAGCGCTTGACGGTGATCATCTCGTTCATGCCGTTCATCTGGAAGGCGCCGTCTCCCACGAAGGTGATCACCGGGCGGGTGGGGTACGCGAATCGGGCCGCGATCGCGTACGGCACCCCGGGGCCCATGGTGGCCAGCGTGCCGGACAGCGAGGCGTCCATTCCGTCGCGCAGCTTCAGATGGCGCGCCCACCAGTTGGTGGCGGATCCGGAGTCGGCGGTGAGGATCGCCCGGTCCGGCAGCCGTGAGGAGAGCTCGGCGGCCACCGACTGGGGGTTGATGGTGTCCCCGAAGTGCTGGCCGGCCCAGGTGTCGCAGATGGTGAGCCACTCCCGCACATCCTTCTCGACCTTCTTCCGCCAGCTGCGCTTCTCCTTGCGCCGCAGCAGCGGGAGGAGCGCCTTGAGGGTCTCCTTCGCGTCGCCCACCAGATGGGCGTCCATGGGGTAGCGCATCCCGATCATGCGGCCGTCGATGTCGATCTCGACGCCTCGGGCCTGCCCCTCGTCCGGCAGCCACTCGGAGTACGGAAAGCTGGTGCCGATCAGGAAGAGGGTGTCGCACTCCTTGATCATCTTGTCGCTGGCGGTACTGCCCAGCAGACCGATCGGCCCGGTCACATAGGGCAGGTCGTCGGGGAGGACGTCCCGGCCCAGCAGCGCCTTGGCCACCCCGGCGCCCAGCAGCTCCGCCACTCCGACGACCTCGCCCGCGGCGTCGGCCGCGCCCTGGCCGACGAGGATGGCGACCCTCTCGCCCTCGTTGAGGACATCGGCGGCGCGGCGGAGCTCATCGGGGTCGGGCAGGACGCGGGGGCGGCTCCAGCCCACGCTGGAGAACACCGATCCGTGCGCTTTGGGCGGGGAGGGCTGGGCGTCCTCCTCCTGGATGTCGTTGGGGATCACGATGGTCGCCACGCCGCGGGTGGTCAGCGCGGTCTTGAAGGCACGGTCGATGACATGCCGTGCCTGGCCGGGGTGGGTGACCATCTCGCAGTACTCGGAGACGTCGGCGAAGAGCCGGTCCACGTGGATTTCCTGCTGGTAGTGGGTGCCGAGGCTGAGCCGCTTCTGCTGACCCACGATGGCGACCACCGGCTGGTGGTCCAGCTTGGCGTCGTACAGTCCGTTGAGCAGGTGGACGGCGCCGGGCCCCGAGGTGGCGACGCAGACTCCGACCTCACCGGTGAACTTGGCGTGGCCGCAGGCCATGAACGCGGCCATCTCCTCGTGCCGGACCTGGATGAACTCGGGATCGCCCTTGGCACGGTCGAACGCCCCGAGCAGACCGTTGATCCCATCACCCGGATAGCCGAAGACCCGCGCCACCCCCCACTCCCGCAGCCGAGCGAGTACGAAATCCGATACCTGAGCCACGGCGCCTCCTCGGTAGTGCTGCACGAAGCACCTCACAGGAGTAGCCGTCGACCGGGCCGGTAAACGTGGCGCGCACCGGTAAGCGCCGCGCGCATGGGTCACGGCCGGCCGGGGCACCCGGCCACCGGTCGGCAGTACCTACGCATGCGGCGGCCCGCCCGGGAACGCGGCGGCCCGCCGAGGGAGGACACGATCATGAGCGGCGAGAAGGGCGAGAAGACGGGCGCCCGGACGGCGGCCGAGGAGATCGAGGCGGAGATCACCGAGGCCGAGACACGGGTGACCGACGACGAGGAGGACAGCCGTTACGGCGAGTCGGGGGACGCCATCACGCCCAACGTCGACGCCCAGGAGGAGAGCCGGGGCGAAGGCTCAGGGACGGGCGGCCACCAGTAGGTCCACCAGATAGGTCTCCTCCACCTTCTCGTCCGGGAAGAGCTCGCGCAGCCGCCCGCGCTCGGCGGCGAGGAACTCCTGGGTACCGGACTCGCCGAGGACGAGGAACGCCGAGTGACTGGTGATGTTGGCCAGGTGGGTGTCGAGGGAGACGACGCGGCTCCAGCGCACCTGGCGGCGGGTGACGCGGAGACCGGAGAGGCCCGCGAGCCGGGCGGCCCGGCTGTCGTCGGGACGCACGTAAGGCTTCGACGTCACACCGGAGTGGACCGCGACGCGCTCGGCCTGGGCGGCGATCCACGGCACGTCGAAGGCGGTGGTGTTCCACCAGACCGCCAGCGCGCCACCCGGGCGCAGCACCCGCAGCGCCTCCGGAACGGACCGGTCGGTGTCGGTCCAGTGCCAGGACTGCGCATACGTGATCAGGTCGCGGGAGGCGTCGGCGAGGGGCAGGGCGTTGCCGTCGCCCCGGACGATCGGCACGTCCGGAAGCGCCCGGCGGAACTCGGCGGCCATGCCCGCGCCCGGCTCGACGGCGATCACATCGGCGCCGCGCCCGCGCAGGAGCGCGGTGGCGATGCCGGTGCCCGCGCCGACGTCGGCGACGCGGGCGCCCGCGAGCGGGCGTCCGGCGAGCTCCTCGACGGCGTCGAAGAGGGCGGGCGGGTAGGAGGGGCGGTTCGCGGCGTACTGGGCGGCGGCCGCGTTGAACGAATGGGCACGCGAGGTGGCGGTCATCCGCCCATCCTCACCCGCCCGGCCCCTTCTGCCGAACCCCCTTTCCGCCGAGCTCCCGTTCTTGCCGAGCTCCCGTTCTTGCCGAGCTCCCGTTCTTGCCGAGCTCCTCGTCTTTGCCGAGTTCCCGCGTGGTCCGGCCGCGCCCCTGTCGACGCGCCCGACCTTGGTCCAGCCGGTCCAGCCCCGCTGCCTCAGCAGCTCGATCAGCCGGCGGGCCGACGGCATGGTGTCGAACGCGAGGGTGTCCATCACCCTGACCAGCGGTGGCTCGATCTCGGCGTCGTCGATGTAGTCCTCGCCCCGCTCCTCGGCCATCCCCGTGAGGTAGGCGGCCAGCTCGTCGGCCAGCCCGGCCAGCCGTGGGTCGTCGTCGGCGCGGTCGAGCGCCTGGCCCAGGGTGCGGTAGAAGCCGATGAACCGCGGGTCGGCGATCTGCTCCCGCTTGCGTGCCATCCACTCCGGGACCCGCTCGGGCGCGTGCGCGGCCAGCGGGATCCAGCCGTCGCGCTCCACCCGGACGATCCGCTCATCGACCCCGAGCGCCCGCAGCCGGTCGAGAAACTCCACCACCTCCGGGGGCAGCGCCAGGCTGTCCCCGGCGGCCAGGCGGGCGATCCGGGCGCGGTGCCGCTGCCGCTCCCGGATCTCCGCCCGCAGCCGCCGGTCGATCTCCGCGACCGCCGCGGCGAACTCCTCCTCACCGGCCCGGAGCAGCTCCCGTACGCGCGCCAGCGGAACCCCGGCCTCGGCGAGGGTGCGGATCCTGATCAGCTCGACGACGGCGTCGGCGCCGTACCGCCGATAGCCGGAGTGGTCCCGCTCCGGCTCGGGCAGCAGCCCCTTGGCGTGGTAGTGGCGCACCGCGCGCACGGTCACTCCGGCGTACGACGCCAGCTCGCCGATGGTCAGCATCGGACCAGTCTCCCGGGAATCGCTCGCATCGCTCACGGGGTCGGCCCGTCGGGCGAGTGGCGCCGGATGATCTCCGCGATCTCCCGGGCGTGGGTGAAGACCAGCCGGTGGCCGGTGTCGAGCCAGGTCACGGAGGTGTCGGGCCGTTCGTGCACCAGCCGGTCGATGCCCGCGCGCCAGAGCCGGTTGTGGCGGGGCACACGCCCCTCGGTGCCGCCGCCCGCGATGGCGGCCGACATGATCATGTGGATCGGGCGGTCGATCTTCCGGTACCGGTCGAGGATTCCGGCCCGCACGACATCCATCTCGAGCTGCACATCGAGGATGTCCCGGGGGCTGAGCAACACCTGACGCGCGGTGCCCCTGGCCCGCCCGATCTCCCGCCACATGGCCGGGTCCTCCGCCATCGCGCGGAACTCCGGCAGGTCGGCGTCGGTGATGAACGGTTCGGGCAGCGGGTTCGCCCCGTCGATGAGGACGAGCCCGGCGACGGCCTCAGGGCACTCGGCGGCGTAGTGCACGGCCAGGTCCGCACCCAGCGAGTAGCCCACGAGCACGGGCGGCGAGGGTGGGCCGAGGCGCCCCGACTCCGCCAGCACGGCGAAGAGATCGCCGCGAAACGCGTCGAAGGAGTACCGGTCGGCGGCGGAGGCGAGGCCATGGCCCCGGAGGTCGAAGGTCACCACGTCGTGGTCGCGCCGCAGGAGTTCGACCAGCTCGTGCAGATCGGCCCGGGTGGAGTTCAGGCCGGGGCACAGGACCAGCGGCCGTCCCCGACCGCCCCGGGACACCGGGATCGTGACACCGTCGTGGTGGACCGTGAAGCGCTGCGTCGTCGTCATGCCGACCATGCTGCGAGGCTGCCCCTGGGTCAGGGTCAACCACCGCCTGGCAGGGGCCCCGCCCCTGAACCCTGAGGATTGACGGCCCGCACACGGGTACTCAGGACGCCGGAAATCGTCGGCGCAGGGAGGGAACACGCCCGTGGACGAGAAGAACATCTTTGTGATCGGCCTGGACGAGGCCAATGTGCCCATCCTGGAGAGTGGGCCCGGTGCCGGCCGGTACCGGTTCCACCACCTGCTCACGGTCGAGGACCTCCAGAGCGGCGAGGTGTCCGTGGCGGACCTGATCGCGAAGGCGGAAGGCGTTCTGGACGCCTTCGAGGGCGGTATCGACGCGATCGTCGGCTACTGGGACTTCCCGGTGAGCACACTCGTGCCGATCCTCAGCGAGCGCTACGGCACGCGCAGCACCAGCCTGGAGTCGGTGGTCAAGTGCGAGCACAAGTACTGGAGCCGGCTGGAGCAGCGGAAGGTGATCGAGGAGCATCCGCGGTTCGGCCGGGTGGATCTGGAGGCGCGGGACCCGCGGCCGCCGGAGGGCGTCCGCTTCCCGATGTGGCTCAAGCCCGCCCTCGCGTACTCCTCCGAGCTGGCCTTCTCCGTCAAGGACGAGGAGGAGTTCGGTGCGGCGGTGAGCCGGATCCGTGAGGGCATCGGCCGCGTCGGCAGGCCCTTCGACGCCGTCCTCGAACGGCTCGAGCTCCCGCCGGAGATGGAGGGTGTGGGCGGCCAGGTGTGCCTCGCGGAGGAGGCGCTGAGCGGGGTGCAGGTCGCCGTGGAGGGATATGTCCACCAGGGCGAGGTGACCGTCTACGGCGTGCTGGACTCCATCGACTACCCCGACAGCTCGTCCTTCCTGCGCCACCAGTACCCCTCCGCGCTGCCCGAGCCCGTGATCCGGCGGCTGCATGACGTCTCGCGGCGGGTGATGCGGCAGATCGGCATGGACGGGGCCACGTTCAGCATCGAGTACTTCTACGACGCCGCCACGGACGAGATCAATCTCCTGGAGATCAACCCCCGCCACTCCCAGTCGCACGCCGAACTCTTCGCCTACGTCGACGGGGTGCCCAACCACCACTGCATGCTCAGCCTCGCCCTCGGCGAGGACCCCGCCCTGCCGTACCGGGAGGGTCCCTACGCGATGGCCGCCAAGTGGTACTACCGGTGGTTCGCCGACGGTGTGGTCCATGACGCCCCCGTCGACGAGGAGATCGAGCGCATCGAGCGGGAGATCCCCGGCGTACGGATCGATGTGGTGCCCGAGGGGGGACAGCGGCTGTCGCAGCTGGAGCAGCAGGACAGCTACAGCTTCGAACTCGCCCACATCTTCACCGGCGGGGACAGCGAGGAGGACCTGCGCGAGAAGTACGACCGCTGTGTCGCCGCCCTGAACCTCCTCTTCGACACCACCGCCCCGGGCGCCCGGCGGGAGCGGCGGGAGCAGCAGCCGGAGCCGGAGCAGGAGATACGGGGGCAACAGCGCCGCTGAGCCCCCGACCGACACCGCCACCAGGAAAGGAGCATGTCGGCCTATGCGCCTCGTGAGCAATCTGCCGTGCGCCACGAAGGAAGAGGAACACATCACGATCCCGATGTCCGACGGCGTTCGCCTGTCGGCGCGCGTCTGGCGTCCCACGTCCTCGGACGAGGAGCCGGTGCCCGCGGTGCTGGAGTACATCCCCTACCGCAAACGGGATCTGACCTCCGTGCGCGACTCCATCCACCACCCCTACATCGCCGGTCACGGCTATGCGTGTGTCCGCGTCGACCTGCGGGGCACCGGGGAGTCGGAGGGGGTGCTGACGGACGAATACCTGGGGCAGGAGCAGACGGACGCCGAGGAGATCCTGGCGTGGCTGGCCGAGCGGCCCTGGTGCGACGGCGCCACCGGCATGATGGGCATCTCCTGGGGTGCCTTCGCCGCCCTCCAGGTGGCCGCCCGGCGTCCGCCGAGCCTGCGCGCCATCGTCATCGCGTCCTTCACCGACGACCGGTACGCCGATGACATGCACTACATGGGCGGTGCGCTGCTGTCGGACAACCTCGCCGAGGCGGGCACGATGTTCGCCTACGCCACCTGCCCGCCGGATCCGGCGGTGGTCGGCGAGCGCTGGCGCGGGATGTGGCACGAGCGGCTGGAGAACGCCCGCCCCTGGGTGGTGGAGTGGCTGCGCCACCAGCGCCGCGACGACTACTGGCGGCATGCCTCGGTGTGCGAGGACTACCAGGCCGTGCGGTGCCCCGTGCTGGCCTCCAGCGGCTGGGCGGACGGCTACTCCAACGCCGTGACCCGGCTGCTCGGCAATCTGGACGTACCGCGCAAGGGCCTGATCGGGCCGTGGTCGCACAAGTACCCGCACCTGGGCGAGCCGGGCCCGGCCATCGGCTACCTCCAGGAGGTGGTGCGGTGGTGGGACCACTGGCTGAAGGGCGTGGACAACGGCGTCATGGACGGGCCCATGCTGTGGACGTGGATGCAGGACAGCGTGCCACCGTCCACCGCCTACGAGGAGCGGCCCGGCCGCTGGATCGCCGAGCCCCGGTGGCCCTCCCCCAATGTCGAGCCGGTGGTGCACCCGCTCACCGGCCACCGCATCGCCGACCCCGGCGACGCACCGCCCGGGAAGGAAGCGCCGGGCGAGCCGCTGACCGTCCAGTCGCCGCTGTCCGTGGGCCAGTTCGCGGGCAAGTGGGCCTCCTACAACGCGCCTCCTGACCTGCCGTACGACCAGCGGGAGGAGGACGGCGGTTCGCTGGTGTTCCAGACCGATCCGCTCACCGAGCGGGTGGAGATCCTCGGCTCGCCCTCCGTCGAACTGGAGCTGTCGGTCAGTGAACCGGTCGCCATGGTCGCCGCCCGGCTCTCCGATGTGGCTCCGGACGGCCGCGCCACCCGGGTCACCTACGGTCTGCTCAACATCGCCCACCGCGAGACCATCGGCGACCCCGAACCGCTGGAGCCCGGCCGTCGCTACCGCGCCCGGGTGCGGCTCAACGGAGTGGCCCAGGCGTTCCCGCCCGGCCACCGCATCCGGCTGTCGCTGTCCACGTCGTACTGGCCGCTCGCCTGGCCCCCGCCCCGGCCGGCGCTGCTGACCGTGTACGAGGCCGCCAGCGCCCTCACGCTGCCGCTGCGCCGGGAGCCCGCGGGCGAGGACCGGCCCCAGCGCCCGTTCGGCGAGCCGGAGGGCACACCGCCCGCCGCCACCACCTGGATCACACCCCACGAGGAGCGCTGGGACGTCAAGCGCGACCTGGTGGGCTACGGGTCCGAGCTGGAGATCGTCAAGGACGCGGGCACCCTGCGCTTCGACGACATCGGGCTGGACGTCGGCCGCCGGGCGTACGAGCGCTATACGGCGGTCGCGGACGACTTCACCTCGGTCGGTGGCGAGTCCACCTGGACCATGCGCTTCCACCGCGACGACTGGGATGTGCGGGTGGTGACCAGCACGGTGCTGCGCTCCAGCGAGACGGAGTTCTTCGTGGACGCCACGCTGGACGGCTACGAGGGCGACCGCCGGGTCTTCTCGCGCACCTGGAACGAGACGCTGCCCCGGGACTGCCTGTGACTCCTCTCGGACATCTCACCCGCACATCACGTCCCGCCGGGGGTACTCGCCGTTGATGGTGTTCAGGACGCCTCCGGGTGTGTACGCCCCGCAGGACGACACATGGCTGTTGTCCGAGGCCCTGCTGCGCGAGGACATCACGGCCGACACGGCGGTGCTGGACGTGGGGACCGGCAGCGGGGTCCTGGCCCTCGCCGCGGCCGGACGCGGCGCGGCCCAGGTCACCGCGGTCGATGTCTCACCGCTCGCCGTGGGCGCCACATGGCTGCGCGCCCGCCTCAAAGGGCTGCCGGTGCGTGTCCTCCAGGGCGATCTGCTGACACCGGTCGCCGACCGCGGGTTCGATCTCATCGTGGCCAATCCGCCGTATGTGCCGGTGGCGGGGCGGCGGATCCGCCGGGGCCGTGGCGTGGCCTGGCGGGCCGGGGCCGACGGGCGGGCGGTGGTCGACCGGATCTGCCGCGACGCGCCACCGCTGCTGCGCCCCGGCGGGGTGCTGCTCCTGGTGCACTCGGGGCTGTGCGGCCCGGATCGTACGGTGGAACAGTTGGAGTCGGCGGGGGCGGGGCTGCGGGCGGCCGTGACCGACCGCCGCACGATCCCCTTCGGGCCGGTGCTGCGCGAACAGGCCCCCTGGCTGGCGGCCCATGGGCTGATCGCCCCGGGCGAGACGAAGGAAGAGCTGGTGGTGATCCGTGCCGAACGACACAAGTGATCACGCGGTGAGCGTGCGCGTGGGGACCGACGGCCCGATGCTGATCGAGGGACCGGTCGAGGTCACCCTGCCCGATGGCAGCGTGGTGCGCTCCGACCGCTTCACGGTCGCCGTGTGCCTGTGCGGTCGCAGCGCACGCTACCCGTGGTGCGACACCAGCCACCGCCGCAGGCCGCCGAGGTCACGGCGCGGGGCGGGCCCGGAGTAAGCGCGAGGCGGGCCCCGAGCGGGTCCGGAGCGCGGAACGCCGCCGGATCTCCGGACGGCGCGCGATCATCCGACGTCTGGAATATGTCAGGTAGGGGCACTCATCACGGATGCGCTGTGGAGTGCTCGACATCGGATCCCGTACCGTCCATCTCAAGATCGCCGACCTGTTCCCCGGTAGACCCCCGGAGCCGGTGGCCTCGTGGAAGCAGCCGGTCCGCCTGGCCGACGCGACCGATCGCCAGGGGGTGATCCCCCGCGACGCGATCCGGTCCCTGGTCGGCGCCGTCACCGCGAGCGCCGCCGCCGCGTCCGCCCACCACATCGACCGGCTGATCCCCTTCGCCACCTCGGCGGTGCGGGACGCGACCAACCGGGACGCGGTGCTCGACGAGATCGAGGCCGCCACCGGTATCCGCGTGGGTTTCATGAGCGGCGTGGAGGAGGCACGGCTGACGTTCCGGGCGGTGCGCGGCTGGCTCGGCTGGTCGGCCGGGCGGATACTGCTCCTCGACATCGGCGGCGGCTCCCTGGAAATCGCCTGCGGAAGCGGCACGCACCCCGCCCTCGCCATCTCCCTGCCGCTGGGAGCCGACCGGCTCACCCGCCACCATCTGCCCGATGCCACACCGGTGCCGAAGCGGGACGTCAAGGCGTTGCGCCGGCACGTACGCGCCGCCCTCGGACAGGCCACCGCCGAACTGCGCGCACAGCCCGCGCCCCTCTCCTGCGTCGCCACGTCCAGGACGTTCGCCCAGCTGGCCCGCCTCGCCGGAACCCGGCGGCCCGGCAACGGTCCGCGCGCGGTCCACAGCCTCAGCCGTAAGGAGCTGCTGCCCTGGGTGTCACGGCTGGCGGTCAGAACGGACCGGCAGCGAGCCAAGCTGCGTGGCATCTCCGCCGCCAGGGCGCATCAGTGCCTGGCCGGTGCCATCGTCGCGGAGGCCGCCATGGAGGTCATGGCGGTGAAACGACTCACCGTCTGCCCATGGGCCCTGCGCGAGGGCATTCTGCTCGACCATCTCTCCCGCCTCGAGGGCGAACACTCGGAGTTCATGACCGCACCATTCATGACCACGCCGTTCATGACCACGCCGTTCATGACCACACCGCGCGCGATCCACGCGCTCCCCCGGGAGGCGTAGCCTGGCCGAAGGGCCGAGGGAGCGCACCGCGACGATGAAGCGCGAACCCGGGAGTGGTGCCCATGGTGACGATTCTGCTGTCGATCACGTTCGCTCTGCTCGCGGCCGGCAGCAACGCGCTCGGCACGGTATTGCAGCGGCGCGCGGCGCTCACCGTTCCGGCGTCACGGTCATTGCGCATCGGGCTGATCCGCGACCTGGTGCACACTCCGGTCTGGTTCGGCGGCATGCTCGGCGTGGTCTTCGCCGCCCTCTTCCAGGCGCTCGCCCTGGCCACCGGATCACTGGCCGCCGTACAGCCCATCTTCATCCTTGAACTCCCCCTCGCCCTGGTGATCGGAGGAATGGTCTTCCATGTCGGGCTGTCGCGGAAGGCATGGCTCTGTGTGGCCTGCATCGTCGCCGGACTGGCTCTGGTCCTGCTCTCGCTGGCTCCCACCGGAGGGCGTGAACAGGTGCCCGGGATCTGGTGGCTGCCCGCGCTCGCGGTCACCGGAGGGCTCGGTGCCGCCCTCGTGCTCACCGGTCTGCGGCGCCCCGCCGGTCTGCTGCGGGCGGCATCGCTCGCCGCGGCGGCGGCCATCGGAAACGCCGTCACCGCGGCACTGGTCAAGTCGGCCATGAACATTCTCTCCGCCCGGGGCGCCGCGGCCTTCTTCACCGCCTGGCAGACGTACGGCTTCGCGGCCGTCGGCGCCTTTTCGCTGTTCCTGCTCGGCGTGGCCATGCAAGGGGGCCCGCTCATCGGCTCGCAGCCCGCTCTGACGCTGGGCGACGCCTCGGTGAGTTTCTGTCTCGGGGTGACGCTCTACGGGGAGCAGCCCCGCGCCGGGTTCTGGCTCCTACCGGCGCTGATGGGCTTGGGTGTGCTCCTCTACGGAATCTTCGGGCTGTCCCACACCCGCTGCCTCGCCCAGTGCCTCGACCCGGGCCGGGATGAACTCGACGCCATGGGGCAGCCCGCCACGGCGTGCGGCTGATATCGCCGGTAGTATTTCCAATACGGCGAAGTTGGGCATCCCGGACACGGTGCGCGGCGTGGCATCGAACCTCTCTCTACGAGCTGCTGGAGGGTCGCAAGTGATCAGCCACCATGCCTATGCCGTCGAGCCGTGGTGTCTGCGCGAGACCGAGCTCAACCTGGACGTACTCGCCCAGAGCGAATCCGTCTTCTCGGTGTCCAACGGGCATGTCGGCTGGCGCGGCAACCTCGACGAGGGCGAGCCGCACGCCCTGCCCGGCAGCTATCTCAACGGTGTGTACGAGCGGCATCCGCTGCCGTACCCGGAGGGCGGTTACGGATTCCCCGAGTCCGGCCAGTCGGTCATCAACGTGACCAACGGCAAGCTCATCCGGCTGCTGGTCGACGACGAACCGTTCGACCTGCGCTACGGGCGGTTGCGCGCCCATGAGCGGGTGCTCGATCTGCGTACCGGACTGCTCCACCGCGTCTGCGAGTGGACCTCGCCGGTCGGCAAGACGGTCCGGGTGCGCTCCACCAGGATGATCTCCTTCAGCCAGCGCGCCATCGCCGCGGTCGCCTACGAAGTGGAGCCGCTGGACGATCGTACGAACGTGGTCGTCCAGTCGGAGCTCGTCGCCAATGAGCAACTGCCCACGCTCGGCGGCGATCCCCGGGTGGGCGCCGCTCTGGAGTCATGTCTGCTGCCCGAGGAGAACTTCGCGCTCGACCTCCGACTGCGTCTTGTGCACCGTACGGCGGCGAGCGGGCAGCGGGTCGCGGCCGCCGCCGACCATGTGGTGCGGGGCCCCGGATCCACCCGCACCGCCGGCGAGAGCACGGATGACGTGGGGCGCGTGACCGTCACCGCCGTGCTCGACCCCGGTGAGCGGCTGCGCGTCGAGAAGTTCGTGGCGTACGGCTGGTCCGGTTTCCGCTCGCTGCCGGCCGTCCGGGACCAGGTGGAGGCCGCGCTCAGCGGTGCGCGCAACACCGGCTGGCAGGGCCTGATCGACCAGCAGCGGGAGTTCCTCGACGGCTTCTGGCACCACTCCGACATCGAGGTCGACGGCGACGCGGAGATCCAGCAGGCCGTGCGCTTCGCCCTCTTCCACGTCCTCCAGGCGGGTACCCGGGCCGAACAGCGGGCGATCCCGGCCAAGGGCCTGACCGGCTCCGGCTACGACGGACACGCCTTCTGGGACACCGAGGCGTTCGTGCTGCCCCTGCTCACCTACACCTCGCCGAACTGCGTCGCCGAGGCCCTGCACTGGCGGCAGAACACGCTGCCCGCGGCGCGGGAGCGCGCCCGGCAGCTCGGGTTGCGGGGTGCGGCCTTCCCGTGGCGCACGATCGACGGCGCGGAGTGCTCCGGGTACTGGCCGGCCGGCACCGCGGCCTTCCACATCAACGCGGACATCGCCGCGGCCGCCGTGCGCTA
Source organism: Streptomyces javensis (assembly GCF_039525925.1). NCBI lineage: Bacteria > Bacillati > Actinomycetota > Actinomycetes > Kitasatosporales > Streptomycetaceae > Streptomyces > Streptomyces javensis. Next base: position 17,199 of record NZ_BAAAIF010000063.1, read on the forward strand.
CGTCCGGGCCTCCGGCGACACCGACTTCGAGCGGCGGACCGGGGTGGAACTGCTGGTGGAGACGGCCCGGCTGTGGCGCTCCCTCGGCCATCACGACTCCGGGGGCCGCTTCCACATCGACGGCGTCACCGGCCCCGACGAGTACAGCGCGCTCGCGAACGACAACGCGTACACCAACCTCATGGCCCGGGCGAACCTGCGGGCCGCCGCCGATGTGGCCGAGCGCCACCCGGCGGAGGCCGCGGCGCTCGGTGTCGACGAGGCGGAGACCGCCGGATGGCGCGATGCCGCCAGGGCGATGTTCGTACCGTACGTCGACGCGCTGGGCCTCCATGAGCAGTCGGCGGGCTACACCGGGCTCGACGTATGGGACTTCGAGGGCACACCACCCGAGCGCTATCCGCTGATGCTGCACTTCCCGTACTTCGATCTGTACCGGAAGCAGGTGGTCAAGCAGGCGGACCTGGTGCTGGCGATGTACCTGTGCGGCGATGCCTTCGAACGCGACCAGAAGGCGCGCGACTTCGCCTACTACGAGCCGCTGACCGTCCGGGACTCCTCACTGTCGGCCTGTGTGCAGTGTGTGATGGCCGCCGAAGTGGGCCATCTGCGGCTGGCCTACGACTACTTGGGCGAGGCCGCGCTGATGGACCTGGCGGACCTGGAGAAGAACACCCGCGACGGTCTGCACATCGCCTCCCTCGCGGGCACCTGGATCGGACTGGTCGCCGGTTTCGGCGGCCTGCGCGACCACGGGGACGTCCTGTACTTCGCACCCCGGCTTCCCGAGAGTCTCCACCGGCTGGCCTTCTCGCTGCGGGTCCGGCAGAGCTGTCTGCGCGTCGACATCACGGGCTCGCGGGTCACCTATGCGCTGCGGCAGGGCGACCCCGTCCGGATCAGCCACGGCGGCGAGGTCATCACCCTCTTTGAGGACGCCCCGCAGACCCGGCCGCTCGACCCGCCCACCGCCCTCCCCGAGCCCGCCCAACCGCCGGGCCGACGGCCCGAACGACGCCGCTGAGGCCCGAACGACGCCGCTGAGGCCCGAACCGCACCCGGTGACGCCGCGTGGCTCGGCATCAGCTCCAACTCCCTCATCGGCAGCGGATATCCGGGCCTGCCGCGGGGGCCGGTGCGTAGGGACACGGTCCGCCATCGGTGCGTCCGGCTCACAGGGTGAGCAGTTCCTCGTGGAACCCGCCGAACCCCCGCTCCCGGTCGACGAGGTGGATCTCCAGGATCCAGTGGCAGTGGCGCCCGGTCCTGTCGGTGCGCCGCAGCGGTGTGCCGTTGCCGGGCGTGATGTACGACTCCACGTCCGCGCCGTCGATCGTCTCGTGCGGGAACTCCCCGACCAGGTGCCCCGCGTGCCAGCCGCCCAGCTCCCAGCCGCCCTCGGCGGCCAGCCGGCCGACCTCGGCGTGCAGCCGCTCGCCGGTGATCTCCGGATCGCCCTCGAAGAAGGCCTTCCCGGCGGCGAACACCCTGGGCAGATCGTCCCGCAGCCGGTGCTTGGCCGGGTCGTCGCCGAGGACGAACGTCCTGCCGAAGTCGGCCTCGTACTCCTCGAAGATCGGCCCGAAGTCGGCGAACACGATGTCGTCCGCACCGATCACCCGGTCCGGCGGATTCTCCCGGTACGGCAGGAGGGTGTTCGGCCCCGAGCGCACGATCCGCTTGTGCCAGTGCCGGGTCGTACCGAACATCTCGTTCGCCAGGTCCCGGATCCGGTCACTGACCGCCCGCTCCCCCTCCCCGGACGCCACCAGCCCGCGCTCCTCGATCTCCGCGAAGAGCCGCACGGCCTTCGCCTGGGCATCCACCAACCGCGCCGCGCGGGTGCGTTCGTCGTCCGCGATATCCGCCATGGGCCCGACCGTAGCCATCTGGATCACTCCCGGCAAACGCGGTTCATGCGGGCAGGGACCGCTGCGCGGATGTGCTCGCTCACGGATTCCATGGGGCACAAAGTGGTACTCGTGCGGGCGTAAGGGCCTTGCCGCGCCGTTCAACTCCGACGTCAGGCAGTGGCCGCACCGGAGGTGTTCCTTCGGACTTGGATTCCGTTGCCCCGGTGGCACATCACGATGCCGGCCGAGAGGCCGCGGGCCTCGCGAAGGGACCCCGGATGAGTGTCGACGACACGTACGACGGCAGCGACATCACGCAGTGGCTGCTGGACACCGACTCACTCGAAGACTTCCTACAGACACTGACCGACGCGGCCCTGCGATTGTCCCGCGCCCAGGGCGCCGGCCTCACGCTGCAACGGGACGGCCGGCCGCTGACCGTGGTCAGCTCCGGTACCGCGGCGCCGGAGCTGGACGAGAAGCGGTACGGCCAGGACGAGGGCCCCTGTCCACAGGCGCTGCGCACCGGAGAGGAACTCCTCATCGACGACATGCTCGCGGAGACCAGGTGGGGCGACTACCCCGCCTACGCCGTCGCCTGCGGGATGCGTTCATCCCTCTCCTTGCCGATAGCGGCCCGCACCCACACCACCGGCGCCCTCAACCTGTACGCGGCCCCGCCGAGGGCGTACGCACAAGCCGATCTCACCTCCTTGCGCTCGCTCGCCGCCCAGGCGACCGGCGCCATCGCCCTGGCCCAGCGCATCACCGACACACTGGAATTCGCCGGCCAGCTGCAAGACGCCATGGCCCACCGCAGCGTCATCGACCAGGCCCTCGGCATCATCATGGGACAGCGCCGGTGCACCGCCCAGGAGGCCTTCGGCATCCTGCGCTCCGCCTCCCAGCACCGCAACATCAAACTCCGCGAGCTGTGCACCGAGCTGATCACCAACCTCACCGGCAAGCCCCCCACCGCACCCGGACTGCGCCCCCGCCCCTGAGCCATCGGCGGGGCGGGGACGGCGGCCTCGTACATGCGGCATCCACGTCCGGGCGGCTCGGCTACCCGCGGTCCAGGGAGGCCCAGAAGCGGGTGAGAACCTCGGCACCACGGCGCGGGTCATGCGTCATCCACCAGTGGCCCAGCCCGTCGAGCACCTCCACCCGGGCACCGGCCCGGCGCGCGCCGCGGCGTCGCTGCTCGACGGTCCCGACCACGTGGTCCTCGGTGGCGAGCAGTACGAGCCCCGGTCGCTGGGCCGCGTTCTCCAGGTCCCGGCCGAGTTCGTTCATCACCGGTCGCGTGGCGGAGGTGTAGAGCGCGATCACGGCCCGGCCCATCGCCTCGTTCTGGCCCTCGGCGACCCGCTCGGCCACCGCCTCGCCCATCCCCCGCTCGACGAGCGTCGCGATCCGCCGCTCGAGGGGCGCGCCGAAGCGCTCGGCCACATCCGCCTCGCCGACTCCCGGTGTCTGCCACCGCTGGGCGAGCTCATGCCAGACGTAGTCGGGGTCGTAGACCCCGATCGTGTCGCTGGCCCAGCTGCGTACGAGGTCCGGGCGGCTCATCACCGCGTTGAGGACGTGTCCGCCGCCCCAGTCGTGGCCCACCAGGTCGACGGGCTCGGCGAAGCGTGTCAGCTCCCCGATCAGCCAGTCGCGATAGTCATGGACGGTCGCCCCGAATCCGTCCGGCAGCGGAGCGCCGAACCCGGGCGGGGACAGCCGGATCAGCTCGGCCGGGGCGGCACCGGCGGCCTCCAGTTCGGCGAGCAGCAGATCCCAGACGGCCGCCGTCTCGGGATTGCCGTGTACGAAGACCGCGGGCATCAGATCACACTGCCCTGGAGCGGCACCGTGGGTTGCAGGACCGATTCCACCAGCGCCTCGGCGCGGAGATGGGCCACCGCCCGATAGTCGGGGTCCCGGGCCATGTCGGCGAACGCCTGGCGGCTGGGGTAGCGCACCAGGAGCACCGTGTCCCATGCCTGCCCGTCCTCGGCGACCAGGGCACGACCGCCGTCCCCCAGGTACTCCACCCGCAGTCCGTACCGCCCGTGGATCTCCGGGCCCAGCGCCTCCATATAGCGCTGGTAGCTCTCGCGGCCTCCGTCCGGGCGGAACCGCAGCAGGTTCAGCATCACCACCGGGCCGCCGGGGTCCTCGGCCAGCAGCGCGTCAAGAGCCCGCTCATCCATATCGATCATCAAAGCCTCCTTGGGGATGACGAGCAGCGTATAAACTTGTTAGTCGACACGCAAGTTAGTTGAAGCCGGATCCGGCCGGGCCCGACGCACAGCCGGGCCCCCTTCGACGGCAAGGAGCACCCAGGTGCGCATCGCCGCCCAGGGGCCCGAGGTGTACCGCGTCCTCGGTGTGACCAACCAGACCGACCTGTTCACCACCGTCCGGGAGGCCCTGCGCCTGCGCTGACCCCACCCACCGGGGAGGGGACACCCACCAGGGCCTCCCCCTCCCCGGCATGGGCGAGATCGCACGCCTTCATCGCCGACAGCCAACGTCCGGTGCGGGCCCGCACTCGCAGATAGGCCCCTCCGCCTCGCCCGGCCCGGGCCGCCGCCACCACGTGGAGTGGCAGCGTGCCGGGCTCGTGCAACCAGTACCGTGCCATCTCATTGGCGACCACGGTGCGGCCGACCTGGTCGAGCACGAGTACGCCCGGGCCGGGCACGCCCCGCGCCGCGGGCGGCGGCGTGTTGGCGCAGGCGCGGCGCAGGGCCACCGCGACCGACCAGGACAGCGCGCGTACCAGCGCCGCCTCCCGCGGCGTGAGTCCGTCCGCTCCCCACGCTGACGTCTTCCTGACCAACACCGCGCGTGCGCCGCTGCTGCGCGTACCGGCCGCCGCCACCGACACCACACACCTCGAGGTCGTGGCCGAGCGCCTGTTCGCGGACGATTTCGCGGTGCACGACGACGGGACCCTCTATCTGGCCACCCACACGCTCGACAGCGTGCTGCGGCTGGCTCCGGACGGACGGCGCACGGATATCGCCCGCGCCGACCAGGGCGTCGAGACCAGCACCTCCGTGGCGATCGACCCGGAGGACCCGGACGCCCTGTGGGTGACCGCCGCGGGCGAACGCTTCGGCAGCGGCGGCCACGACAAGCCCGCCCGGCTGATCCGGCTGAGGGCCGATCCGGGTACGCACAACCCACACGAGTTGGGATAGGAGCGTGGAACATGAGCCCGGCGACCATCGGCAGGAAGGCACGCCCGGTCTTGGGGACCGACGGAGCCCCAGACCGACCTCGCCGGAAAACCACCTGAATCACTGGTATTGCCCCCCTCAGGGAGCCGAAGCCGCCCTCGCCCACCCAGCGTCGCGACTGTTGACGTACCCAGGCCGTAGCCGGTAACTGTTGACGAGTCGACTTCAAACCGGTTTAGAAACCGGTACGCAACAAGCCGAAGCCGTGGCCGAATCAGCACCCGGAAAACCTCGTCAACCGACGCACGCCCCCACGGCAGCGTTGTCAGGATCTGGGCGCGCCCAAAGGAGTCCGCATGACGGAAAACGGAGTCGTACCCCTGCCCGATCGACGTCGCGTCCTACTCGGGGGCCTCGGGATCACCGCCGGTGTCGCCGGGCTGACGCTGTCGGTGCCAGCCCTCGCGCGGGCTGCGGAGGCCGGTGGGAGTCGAGCGGTCACGGATGACATTCAACTCATCATCGAACGCCTGCGACAGCGGTTCCTTGCCCAGGGCGACCAGGTGAGGATCGCCAATGGCATCTTCCTGGCCCGTACGTCCGAGGCCCTGACCTATGTCGAGTCCCTGCGCGCCGACGGCTCGTGGCCCGATGTGGACTACGGCGACACCACCAGTTCCGCCAACGGTCGGGTCTGGTCGCCCTATCACGCGCTGTACCGCATGACCGCAATGGCTCACGCCTACCGTGACCCGGATGCAGCGGGCTACGGCAAATCGGAGCTGATCGAGGCCCTGAACCGTGCGCTTCTCTACTGGGACAGTGTCAAACCGACCAGCACGAACTGGTGGGAAGTCGAGATCGGCAAGTCGATGGCCATGGGCCGGGTGTCAATCTTCGTCGGCGACGAACTCAGCACCGAGGCGCGGGAGGTGACCTACGCCCACAACACCGGCCGCCTGGACCCTGTCGGGGCGAACGGCTCCTGGAGGACCGAGAACTACCTCTATGAGGCCGTCGCGAAACATGCGACCGCCGACATCGAGCAGGGTTACGCCACCATGTCGCAGACGGTCGCCGTCGACAGCAGCGGTAAGGTCACCGAGGCCGTGCAGGTGGACTCGTCCTTCTGGGCACATGGGGCGCAGCTCTACAGCGAGGGCTACGGCATGGCCCTGTTCACCATCGTGGCGGCCTGGGCCGATGTCGCGCGCGGCACCAGCTTCGCCTTCTCGCCCGAGGACATCGACGCCATCGCCTTCTACATCCTCGACGGGACCCGCTGGCTGATCCGCGGGGAGATCGGGATGATGTATCTCGGGTACCGGCCCCCCAACACCATCGATGGCATCACGAGTTACGCGGCCGACTTCCTCGAGCCGCTCGACCGGATGGTGCGGGCCGATGAGACGAACTCGGCGGCGTATCAGCGACTTGCCGACAATATCCGCGGGAAGATCCGGGAGAACGGCGTCACCGGGCATAAGTACTTCTGGCGCTCGGAGTTCTCCTCACATCTGCGGGACGGGTATGGAATCTTCACCAGGGTCAATTCCCCTCGCATGAAGGGCAGCGAGTACCGCTCCACCTTCCGGCCCGAAGTCGGCAACGAGATCGACTGGAATGCGGCGGGAGCCACCTCGATCCAGGTCACGAACCGGGAATACGATGACCTCGTACCCGCCTTCGACTGGTTCCACTACCCGGGCGTCACCGCGCCTTACACCAAGGTGACGACGCAGTCGAGTCCCGCCAACCGCGGCAGCTTCACCGGCGGCGTCTCCGACGGGCGGTACGGGGCAAGCGTCTTCACCCTCGACCGGTTCTCGACGACGGGGCGCAAGAGCTACTTCTACTTCGACGATGAGATGGTCGCGCTCGGCGCCGGGATCAGTTCCACCTCGCGGCACGCCGTCCATACGACCGTCAACCAGGGAGCGGCCCGGCCCAATGCCTCCGTCGGCGGCAAGGCCGTACGCCCGGGGACCGATTCAGCTGCCACCGCCGCCTCTTGGGCGTACAACGACGAGATCGGCTATGTCTTCCCGGAGGGTGGGCCGTTGAAGGTCTCGAACAAGGAGCAGACCGGGAGCTGGCTCGACCGTGATCCGGTGAAGCGGAATGCCTTTACCCTCTTCTTCGACCACGGCACCACCCCGGACGGAGCCACATACGCCTACGTCCTCCTTCCCGGCGCGACACCCGACAAGGTCCGGTCCTATGCGGCCAAGCCGGTCGTCAGGATCCTGCGCAACGACGAGCAGGTCCAAGCGGTCCGCCACCCGCGGCTGCGGCTGACGATGGCGACCTTCCACGCCGCAGGCTCCCTCGACCTGGGATCAGGCCGCACGCTGCGGGTCGATCAGCCCGCCCTCATCATGCTCGACGAGGACGGCAGCTCCGCCGTGGTGAGTGTCGCCAACCCCGACCAGCCCGGCCTGACGGTCTCCGTCACCCTTGCCGCCCCCGGCCGCACCCGTCGCGCCAGCTTCCCGCTGGGCGCCGGCCCGAACCTCGGCAAGACGGTGACGCAGCCCCTCAGGTGACGCGAAGCGCAGACATGAACCGGCTTGCGGCCGACGGCTTCTCTCCGCCGGCCGCAAGCCGGTTCACAGGTCAGAGGCGTCAGTCCGCGGTCCGCTCCAGAGCGGCTACGCCGATCGCGCTGTCCGCCATCCCGTAGAACACATAGACAGTCCCCGCGATGCGCTCGATCGCAGTCGGGAAGACAACGTTGCCAAGCGTTCCTACCGTCTCCTCGCGGGTCTCCGGAGACAGCCACGGCTCCTGCGAGCGCGCCAGCACCCGCGCCGGATCGTCCGGGTCCAGCAGCATGCCCCCGGCCCGGTAGACGGCGCCATGGCTGAGCTCGAAGCCCCTCGCGACCGGACCGGTCACACCGTGGTGGATGAGCAGCCAGCCCTCGGGCACCCGCAGCGGCGGCGGACCCGCACCGATCTTCGCCACCTCGAACGGCATCTCCGGAGCGGCCACCGGAGCGGAGTGCCGCAGCGAGGTCAGCGCCGAAAGATCGCGGCGGGCCGCCTCGGCGTCTACGTACGCGATCCAGATCGACGGGCGGCCGTCGGCCACCCCGGCCGGGGCCGGGGCGCCCTCGCCCGGGCGCAGCCAGTCCAGGTCCCACATCGGCCGGTGCAGCATCGCAAAGCTCGCACGGCCGTCGGGGCCGGGCACGATCTCGGGGAAGAAGACGAGGTCTTTGTTGGGGAAGAAGTTCAAGTCGGTGGACAGGTGCGACTGATACGTAAAATGCAGTGGGCCCAGACGGCGCCAGCTGATCGTGTCCGTAGAGACGGCCAACGCGGGCCGCGGGCCGAGCGGACCGTAGGCGACGTACGTCATGACGTGCACGCCCAGGTCGGGGATGAAGGTGATGCGGGGGTCCTCCACGCCGGCATTGTGTGCACCCCGCTCGAAGCCTTCGTCCGGGGACAGCACCACGCCCTGGCGCTCGACGCCGACCGGTACGCCGTCTTCGATCACGACTCGGGCGCGGCCGATCCGGGAGACATTGCCTGCCGCGACCATGCGGGGAAAGAGATAGAGCTCGCCGTCGGGTCCCCAGGCGGTGGCCGGATTGAGGACGCCCTCGGCCTCCAGGGGGTCGGCGGGGTCGGCGTTCATGAGTACGCCGACCCGGTTCAGTGCATACGGGAGCGCGCTTTCGGTGTTGAGCCGGGTCATACCTAGCCTTTGATCGCGGATCCGAGGTTGGCGGAGGTGAAGTGGCGCTGGAAGAGCAGAAAGAGGACGACGGCTGGCACCGCCAGCACGCAGGCACCGGCGAGCACAGCGCCCATGGGATTGGCCTGGAAGGTGGAATTGGCCTGCGAGAAGTTCGCGAGGCTGACCGCGAGGGGCTGCATCCCCTGGTCCTTGGTCACCAGGAACGGCCAGAGGAACTCGTTCCACGGGCCGATGAAGGTCACCAGCATGGCTGTGAGAATCGCCGGGCGCACCAGTGGCACCGCCACGGAGCGCAGGATGCGCAGCTCACTCGCTCCGTCCATGCGCGCCGCGTCGAAGATCTCGCGCGGGATCTGGAGGAAGTACTGGCGGAAGATGAGCACGGCGACGGAGTTGATGGCGAACGGCAGGATCATTCCGGCGTAGCTGTCGGCGAGGCCGAAGTAACGCACCACCATCACGTACAGCGGGATCATCAGCAACTGGAACGGGATCGCCTGGACCAGCAGGACGAGCGCGAACACCAGGCCGCGGCCGCGGAAGCGCAGGATCGCCAGGGCGTAGCCGGCCAGCAGGCCGAAGACCAGCGTGCAGACCACCACTCCGACCGTCATGATCAGCGAGTTGGCCAGGGCGCCCAACAGACTGAAGGAGTCGTCGACACCGGCGAGGTTGTCCAGGGTCAGGTTGCTCGGCTTCGGCAGTAGGCCGCCGAGGCCGGTGTCGCGCTTCTTCTGTAGCGCCCCGATGAGCATGTAGTAGAACGGCAGCAGCGCGGCGATGGCGCCGAGGCCGAGCGCGGCGTAGCGCAGGATGCGCAAGGTGCGGGCCATATCAGTCCCTCTCCATGACGCGCCGGGCGACGGTCGCGATGATGAGCACGCCGGTGACGAGAATCAGTCCGATGGCGGCCGCGGCATCCGGCTCGCCCTGCTCGATGCCCCGCTGGTACACCAGCAGCGCGGGGGTGAGCGAGGCGCCGCTCGGGCCGCCGCCGGTGAGCAGGAACGGCTCGGTGAAGATCTGCCCGGCGGTGATGATCGACAGCAGGATGACGAGCGAGGTGACGGGCCGGACGGCTGGCAGGGTGACGGCCCGGAACGCCTGCCAGCGCCCGGCTCCGTCGGTCAGTGCCGCCTCGTGCAGTTCCTTGGGCACGTTCTGTAGCGCGGCGAGGTAGAGCAGGATGTAGAACCCGAGCTGCTTCCAGGTGACGTAGACGGCGATGAGCGGCATCGCCAGGTGCTTGTTCGCCAGCCAGGACGGGTCCGGGGCCCAGGGGCCGAGGACGTTGTTGACGGCACCGGAGCCATTGAACAGAAACAGCCAGACCGCCAGCGTGGCGACCGAGGCCGTCACGTACGGCACGTAGTACGCCACCCGGAAGAAGCCGCGCCAGTGAGTCGCGGCATTCAGTGCTGACGCCAGCACGAGCGCCAGCACCACGGTCAGCGGAATGTTGATCGCCATGAACAACCCGAGGTTGGCGAAGGCGCGCTGGGTCTTCTCCTCTCCGAGGACCTCGGTGAAGTTGTCGAACCCGACGAACGGGTGCGGCACGGAGACGCCGGGCGCGGTGAAGAAGTAGTCGTGGAAGGCCATCCATACGCCGACCCCGAACGGGATGATGAACACGACCAGGACGTAGGCGGTGTACGGCGCGGTCAGGACGAGCCCGAGCGGGCTGTTGCCCAGCCAACGCTCGAGCCGCGAGGCGCCGGGCCGGCGACCCGGCATACGGCGTTCGGGTCCGGCTGCCGGTGGTGCGTGCCGGGTCGATGGCCGGGGACGCCGGCCGCGGGGCGGATCACCTGCGGCCTGAGTCCCATCGCGGCTGTCACGGAGTGATGTCATGGTGTGCCTCGTCAGCCGACGATCTGGTCGTCGATCTGCTGCGCGGCCTTGTCAAAAGTCGACTTCACATCGCCCTTCCCGGGCAGCACCGCGTCTTCCCAGGCTGTGCGGAACGTCTTCCACACCTCGGTCGAACCAGCGACGTTCGGCACGTCCACCGCCCGCGGCACCGCGTCGGCGAAGGGCTGGTAGAAGGGATTGTCCTTGAGATAGCCGCCCGCGACGGCGGCCACGTCACTGCGGGTGGGGAACTGTCCCGTCTCCTCCAGCAGTGCCGCGTCGTTCTTCGCGCTCATCGAGAACTTGGTGAATTCCCAGGCGGTCTGCTTGTGCTTGCACGAGGTGAACAGGCCGACGTTCTTGGAGTCCGCGAACGTCGATGTCTTGTCTGCCGGTATCCCCGCGGCCGTGGGCAGCGGCACCACGCCGTACTTCACCTTGCCGTCGAACTGTCCCTTGCCCCACGGCCCGGCGATGCCCATGGCGGCCACCCCGTCGGCGAACGGGCCCGCCCACTTGTCGCCGCTGTACGCCTCCGGGGACGAGTAGCCCTTGGCATACATCTGCTGCCAGAAGCCGAGGGTCTGCCGTCCGGCCCGGGACGTGAAGGTGGCCTTCTTGTCCTTCACCAGTTGCTTGCCGCCGGAGTTGGCCAGGTACAGCGGATAGAAGTCGAACAGCGCATTGGTGTAGTCACTGGTCGCCGGCGGATACAAGGTGAACTTCGCCGCCTTGCTGCTCTTGATCTTCTTCGCCGCGGCCAGCACATCGTCGTACGTGCTCAGCTTCGGATTCTCGGCGTCCAGACCGGCCTTTTTGAAGACGTCCTTGTTGTAATAGAGCATGAACGGGTTGGTTTTCCACGGCACTTGATACAACTTGCCATCCGGGGAACGGAAGCCGTCCGCGGCACCGCCGGAGCGCTTCTTGATGAAGGACTCGGCATCGCCGAAGGTGTCGGAGAGATTCACCAGACCGCCCTGCTTCTGGAATGCGGCGACCGCCGCCGGAGCGGTGTTGTAGACGAGGCACGGGGTGTTGCCCGCGGTGATCGCGGCCCCGACGACGTCTTCGGTGGACTTGCCCGACGGCACCGCCTTGGCGGTGACCTTCTCCTTGGGGTGCTCGGCGTTCCAGGCAGAAACTGTGGCCTTGGCCCAGGCTTGCTCCTGCTCATTCGTCGAGTACCAGATGTCGATCGGTCCCGAGGTCGGCTTGCCGCCGCCGGCGTCGCCCGAACCGCAGGCGGACAATGGCAGGACAAGCGCCGCGGCGGCGGCCAGCACCCCAACGCGCGGAAAACGCCTCATTGTGCCCAACTCCCTTCCATGCGGGTGGATGAGGGTCCGAAGCGACTCTCCCCCCATCGCCGCCGACCCGCCCCGCCAGAATGATCACCGCGGGGTTACGAGCGTCATCAAACCGGTTTAATATCTAAGCGTCAAGGACGGGTGCGAAACGTTTCGGTAACCTGGGTGGCGCAGAACTGTCCCACCCAGGAGCCGTACGTCCCGAATCATTGGAAGGCGAGGCGGTATGGTGCGGGACCAGGGCAAAGCGGGTGGATCGGCGGGCGGTTCCCGCCAGGCGATGCCTCCGCCGTCACGCCGGGGCGGGGGCAGTCGGCCGACGATCGGTGATGTCGCCGCGCTGGCTCAGGTCTCCAAGGCGACGGTCTCCTTCGTCATCAACGACCGCCCCGGGGTCAGCCCGCAGGCGCGCCAGCGGGTCCTGGACGCGATCGACCAGCTGGGCTGGCAGCCCAACGCCGGCGCCCGGGCGCTCTCCACCAAGCGGTCCCAGACCCTCGGCCTGGTGATGCGCCGGCCGCCGGAACTGCTGAGTACCGACCCGTTCTTCCCGCAGTTCGTCGCCGGCATCGAGACCGGCCTGGCGCCGCTCGGCTACGCGCTCGTGCTACAAGTCGTCCCCGACGAGGAAACCGAACGGCAGGCGTATGAGCGGCTGGCCCGTGACGGTCGGGTCGACGGCGTGTTCCTCACCGATCTGCGCACCGACGACCCGCGACCGGCACTCGTGACGGAGCTGGGCATCAGCGCACTGATCGTCGGACCACCGCAGCACGGCGGCCAGGTGCCGGCCCTCGGGGTCGACGACGGCAGCGGGGTGCGGCGTGCGGTCAGCCATCTGCGCTCACTCGGCCACCGGTGGATCGGACACGTCTGCGGCGCCGCGGGGTTTGTGCACACCGAGGCCCGGTGCGACGCCTGGCGCGGTGCGCTGGCGGATGCCGACCTGCCCGAGATCCCGCCCGTGGCCGCGGACTTCACCGGCGCGGCCGGCGCCCGGGCCACGCATCAGCTGCTGGACCTGGACCGTCCACCGACCGCCATCGTGTACGCCAACGACCTGATGGCCATCGCCGGGATCACCGCCGCGACCAGCCGCGGACTGCGGGTCCCCGAGGACCTGTCGGTGGTGGGCTTCGACGACATCCCGCTGGCCGACTGCATCGCGCCACCGCTGACGACGGTGCGCCAGGACGTGCTGACCTGGGGGCGCGCCGCCGCACAGGCGCTGGTTTCGCTCACCGAGGGAGGAGAGTTCCAGGCTGCCGAGCTCCCACCGGTGGAATTCGTGGTACGGGCGAGCACCGCGCCGCCGCGGAGTTGAGTGTGGAGCCGTCAGCGGGGGCGGCAGGCTCTCAGCCTCAGCCACCTCCTGTCCCGGATCGAAGTCCCCTCCCGGCTGCCCCCACCCGCCGGGCCCTGGTCGGCTCGGGGCCGGGCCGGGGAATCTCTGGCCGCGACGTCGAGCTCACCGCCCACCGCGTTGCCCTCGAAGCAGACGCCGATCCCACTCTCGTCACCCAGTGGATCACCGAAACCCAAGCCCGCCGGGCCATAGGCCGAAGCTGAGCTGCACGCGTCATCGAAGGGTGTGAAAACCCGGATGTCCTGCGACGAGATCGCCCGGCTCGTCCGCCCGATCAAGGACGTGGCCAATGTCGTACGGCAGGCTGGCTGAGGACGAAAACAAAGCCGAGATCCACCGGCAGCTGGGACTGCGACTGACGTACGACTGCGGGAAACACAAAGTGCTGGCCGAGATGACACTCGACCAGCACTCTCGCGAAGCCTGTGGGCTATCAAAAAGTGTCCGAGGACCGACACGACCACTACGCACATGCCATGGCACAGCAGACGAGGCTGGTGGTGGGATAGGTGGCGGGAAAGACTACGGGTCCTAACACGGAGAGCCTGGTTCGACGTGGCTGTGCGGTGGTCTTCGTGGCAGCCGTGAACGGTGTCCTTCCTGAACCGCTTGCGGGGCCGGAGCGCGAACATCGGCCCAAGCTGGTCGATGATGCGGGCCCGCAGCGGACTTCGACACGCCGAACAAGGGCGCGAGCTGGCGCATTGTCAAGTTCCGTTGCCAGTAGGCCACCACCAGCAGCACTCGATCTTCCAGCGGTAGCCCCCACGGTCCGCCCTTGCCAGCGGCGTCCACACCGTTTTGCCGCAGCACGGTCACCAGCTTCCCGAGCAGACGCGGGCTCAGTCGCTGAACGGACCTATCCAGGACGACGTTGACGCCGTGATCACACCAGCCGTCGCGGGATAATCTCAGTTGCAGACGTCACGTATCCGACTGATCCTTGGCCCACTCGGCAAAGAAGGGGAGGGAGCGAGCCTGCGGGCGGTCATCCGTTCCCGAGCAGGCTCGAATTCGGCGAGCAGACCGAGGACTATGGCCGCTTCTTTCTCGTCGATGGCGTCCGGGGCGTCGGCGCCCTGGCCCTCACCGACGGTGAAGAGATCGCCGTAGTAGGCGTAGGAGCAGTCCATCGTCCAGTTCTATGGTCAGCGCGGAGATCTCGGAGGCGAACCCTGCGGCTTGGACTCCGCCCGCCAACCCCGCTTCCAAGCAACCCGTTCCTCGTCCGGATTCTGCGGATCTCCAATGCCGTGTACGAAGACCAGCTGTGGTTTCGGAATGCCGCTAATGTGTGTCCCCCGACCCCGGCCGACGCTAGGCCGGTCAGTATATGCGTAAATCACGCGCACTAGCATGACCTACGCTCATACGATCGAGGTATGGCAATATCGACTGAGGAAGACGAATTCCTCAAACGAATCCTGACCTTGCTGGACTGTGCTCGGCCGTACGAGAGCCTCACCCAGTCCGACTCCAAGCAGTGGCAAGTGCAGCCCGGGAGTGCACTCGCCGGGGATGACGCTAAGACCGACCCTTACCAGGTGTCCCACAACGCTTGGAACGCTCTGAGCGTGGCTGTCGACCACCTCCACTGCTTCCGCTCGACGTTCGCGGGCGACCCGCAGGACAACTCGGTGTCGATCACGCTCCACACTCACGGACAGTACTCGCTGCTGCGCGGGGCTTTCGAGAACAGCGCCCGCGCTGTGTGGATGCTCAGCCCCGCCCAGCGCCTGGTACGCATACAACGACGCCTGTGCATGCAGGCTGGCGAGCATAAGAACTCCGACCGCATGGCTTTGCTCCTCCAGCAGCAGCCCAAGCGGGCGCTGGACGTACGGATGCAGCAACTGACGGACCTCGTCGTCAAGGCGGGAACGGACCCGGCTAGTGCCAAGAAGGCCCTCAAGCCCGCAACGTACTCAGAGATCGTGCGCGAGGCGGGAGCCACAACGCCTATGGGCGCCAGCCAAGCAGAGGCCGTCTGGAGCAGTTGCAGTTCGTTGGCGCACGGCGATGTCTACGGCACCCTCAACATCCTGGAGCGGAGCGTCGTGGAGGCTCAGGGCCGCGTGAACCTCATGCAGATCACCAGTTCCCCCATGGTGCTGTTTTGGGCCACGGACCGCACGGTCGCGATGATGCGGCGTGGCTTCGACCTTTTCAAAGAGCGGGCCACCTGCCACCGCTGACCCCATCCGCGCACGTCCGAACCGCAGCACGAGGAAGACCCCGGCCATGATCCACCCCGAGTCTTCGTACTGGCTGGTCAGCAGCTCTGCTGTGCGCTGCTCGTGCGGACCCTTCTTACCTGGTTTCAAAGGGGGAGCGCACGGTTATCATCCGATGACTGGGGGCGTGCGTGGGGAGGATGCGTGGGGGATCCTGGCTCTTGGCAGCAGGAACAGATCAGCCTTGCATACATGGCAGCCGTAGCGACACAGGCTGGTGCGACGGTCGCAAGTTGGAATGTTGACAACGCCAGCGTAGATGTCACCTTGAAACGCGGAACTTCGTTAATAGAGTTCCAAATGAAGTGTTCTTTTGACGCCTATCTTCTGACTGGTGGTGACACGTACTCGTATGACTTAGACATCAGAGCTTACGATAACCTCCGGCACGAACATCGAATGGCGGCCGGCTACCTCGGCCTTGTAGTAGTCTCTCGCGATGTCGATGAATGGCTTACGCACGATATAGATGCTGAAACTCTTCTCATGAGGGCATCCGGGTACTATGCGAGGCTACAAGATGAGCCACCCGCGACCGGGAAGGTGACAAAGGCCATCCATGTGCCCAGGCTTCAAAGGATCGACTCCAGCGGCTTGGACGTCATGTTCAAGTATTCTCATGAGAGGCTTTTCGGGCCGATACAAGACGAGGCTGCCTGATGATCGCCTCCGAGATTGGATTCGAAGAACTTGTCAGCTACCTGAGTCGATCAGGTTGGCAACGGGCCGCGTCGGGTCGGCTGGCTGAGCTTTGGGAGTCTAGCCAGCACGCCGGGATTTCAGTGATGGTGCCAAAAGAGTCGGGGGCGCCTGACTTTGAACGCAGTCTCATGCTGCTCACCAAAGAGATCGCCCGCAAGGAAAACAGACCACCTGAGGATATCGCTCGCGATATATCCCGCCAGTTCGTCGACGTCACTGACCTTCGGGCTGAGGACGACGATATCGCCGACGGAACAATCGCTCTCAACGCGGGCGTCCAGCTCTTTGAGTCGGCTAACCGTTTGATTGTTTCGGCTGCCGCAGCCACCATTAATAGGCAGGGATCCTACGGTCGGGGCATGCCGCCAGCAGCACGGGCCCATGCCCGGAG
Source organism: Streptomyces javensis (assembly GCF_039525925.1). NCBI lineage: Bacteria > Bacillati > Actinomycetota > Actinomycetes > Kitasatosporales > Streptomycetaceae > Streptomyces > Streptomyces javensis. Next base: position 33,793 of record NZ_BAAAIF010000063.1, read on the forward strand.
GATGCGACTGGGGCAGACCAGGCAAGGGTCGTACATCGTTCCAATCATCAGTAGAGCGCGTTTCAGCGATCCGGTCGATCGGATTTCCCTGGAGCCTCAACTGCGCCTCGAATCGGACGACTCATACCACGACAGGCGCATCGTTACCACGCTTTCACATGCTCTCGAGACGCTTGCGGAGATGGCGGTAAACCGGGAGCGGTCGCCGAGCCGAGATGAGATGCGAAGCTCAGTCGACGAGGGTGTATCTAGTGAGTTGTGCGGTGCAGTGTTAAATGTCCTCTTTAAGGGCGGAGTTTCCCAGTTCGATGTCAAATTCAATTGGGCCCCTGCCGCCCCCGTGCCGGACGATGCAGCAGATTCAATTGTCTTCACTGATGACTCGATCCGTATCCTGGGAGAAGTTGAAGCCGAGCTCAAAGAGGCCAATCTACCGTCTGAGCGAGTCCTTTACGGAGTGATTCGGCGTCTTTCTCTGAAAGCAAACGAAACCAGCGGAAAGGTGGCGATGGAAACGGCTATAGACGGTAGAAAGCGGACCGTTACATTCGACCTGGATCTAGAAACTTACAGGCTGGCGGCCCATTACCACGGAGAGCGTCGGCCAGTAGTAGTTCGAGGCATCCTCGATGCCCCGCCAGGACGAAATGCAACCATGAAGGTCTCGGCTTTTGACGCTGACCGATCAGTCATCTCATTCGAGGAGATGGATACCGTCTGATTCTAGGTTGCTGGTACCTGCATTCGCTACCTTCACCTTCGCTTGCCTCAACTCTCATCTCGTCCGCCGACAGCGAGATGCGGGCGTGTGGTCGGCCGCTGGGGTTGCCCAATGCTCCTGGCGAGTTTCTACCCTTCGGCACGATTGGCGTACGGGGAATCTCTGTCGTCGGCCGCGCGCCGCTGCGGGACCCGACATGGGCCGAGCAGATTTTCGAAGACGGCTTCGACGAGCCCGATTTGTACTACGTGGCGTCGCTGAAGATGCTGAACTGACACCACTGGCGCACTCCCCGGAGCCCCTGGCACAAGGCGCTCATTCCCGTCAGCCTGCGACATCGGTTCGAAAACCTTGCCGTTGCGCCTCTCGACTTCGGGGCACGGCGGCGCTGTCATGACGGCTCGGGCAACTTCAGGGACGATGTCCGCGCTTGCATGGGCGGTTGGCCGGACGAGCGCCTCCGTGCCCGTTCAGCTCAGGTAAGTGTGCTTCCATTCGGCGGACGACATGCCCTGAGCTGCTTCAGCGAGCGCCAGGGCTGAAGGTGTCTTCAGCTTCGCTCGCGTGGTGTCCACCCATTCCTGGGCGTTGCGGTAGCCCTGCTCCAGGTACTCCATGCCTTGCAGCATGCATTCGAGCTTGTCCGCGTCGTGTGCCACGAGGACCTCCAGTGAGTCGCCGTTCTCGTACTCGTGGACCACGGCCTTGATCCCCTCCGCCACGGCTGGGTGGGCCTTCGAGACTTGGTCGGCGGTGACCTTCTCGTTCGTCGCGGCTTCGAGGTAGCGGCGTCCGATCCAGGGGATGTCCCCGACGCGGGTCTCCTGGGTGTCGTGGAACGTGCACAGGAGCGCGACCTTCGCCGGGTCGGCGCCCTCCATCATCGCGAGCACAGCGCCGATGATCGCGGTGCGAAACGAGTGCTCGGCGATGGTCTCGGGGTCCTTGACGCCGGCGATCCACCAACCGCTGCGCTTCCCCCGCTTGAGGGCGCCCATCTCCAGGAGATAGCCAACGGTCCCCTTGTCGGCCTGGTCGTCAGTCATGTAGATCGTCCCCTTCAAGCGGATCACCGACTACTCAGTCTCAGACCGTAATGCACGTTCTCCAACTCACGCCTGGCCTGTCGAGAGATCACGTCGCTGTCGAGCAAGCGACCGACTCGGGCGGTCAGATCGCGGTGCAGTGCCAGATCGGCTGAGAGAACGCCTGGCTTTGAGCGGATCAGCGCCCACACCGAGTGGATGTTCAAGTCCACGGCGCGCAGCGACGGATCAAGCCGGTCGGCAAGGGCGCGCAGGAGCGGGAGGGCCTCCCAGGACTGACCGTCGACGTCGCTCATGAAGGCGTCGCTCGCGCGGGGCACCGGGTCGAGGCCCAGCCAGTGCGCCCAGTAATTGAGGTTGGCCATCTCGCCGGGGTCTTCTCCCATGCCCCGCTCGATGAATGCCTGAAGCGTCTCGATATCTCCATGGCGGATCAGGGACGTTGCCACCGACCTGGCGTCGGACCAGGCTGGTGTCCACGATGTGTGACGCAGTGGCACTGGACGGCGTTGCTGCATGTCAGCAAGCCAGGAGTGGGCATCGGCGCTGGTGTCGTACGCACACAGGTAGAGCGCCTGCCGGCGCAGAAGCGAGCCACGCTCCCCGGCCCGATCAGCGATCTCCGCTGTGCGGCGGAGATCGGCGAACAGCCTTTCCCGATCAGGGGCCGGCAGCAGTGGCGAGTCAGGCGTGGGACCTCGCCGCCGAGGGGTCGAGGCCGGTGCTTCGGGGAGAGCTGTGGGCTGCTCACCGGTCAGGGCCCAGGTGATCATGTGAGTCGATGCTCGGGTGAAGACCCAGCTGTGCAGGGGGTGCTGGGTGATGTCGTCACTGTCGAGTGTGTGGTCGAGCGAATACTCGATCACGGCGTCGGCCTCGACTGCGAGATCCAGGAGAGGCAGAAGCGTTGCCTCCGCGCCACGTCCTAGCAGGTGTCGCTTCAAGCGCAGGAATTGCGTGGAGGAGACGGCCGTCAGGGAGCGGCGGCCTGATTCCCAGCTCTGGACGGTCGTGGTGTCGATGCCGAGTCCCTCGGCCAGTCGGGACTGAGTCAGCGGAATGCGCTCACGGATGATCTTCAGCAGATGACCGCAGACGATGCCACCGGCAGCGCGGGATCGAGAACCCTGACCACGAGTCAGTGTTGCTCTCCTGGAGCCCGATCGCTTCTGTGGTGCCATGCCGTGCTCCCGCGTGGTTCGGCGTGTGCAACTCATACTCTGTGTCAGTTTTTTTGCCCGCTTGGTCACAGTAAGTTCATGTGTAGTCAGTGACCCAGCGCACACCCGGTCCAGCTTAATCGCGGTGAGCGATCAAGTGGCTACGCAGGTGGTGACCGCGCATGCGCCCTACCAATGAGCAGTGTCAGGGAGATCGCGAACGCATGGCGCATGCGAAGCGAGGTCTCTGGCCGAGAGGGCGGCAATGAGCTCCGGAACCCACCCGGATGGCTTCCGGCCGCGGCCTGTCGGCGACCAGCTTCCAGGCGGTCACGTTCGGGGCGGACGGATCACTGGCTTTGGAGTGCGCCTTTCGAGTAGGAGCGATGGGCAGCCCTTGAGGGAGCTGGTGATGACGACTTCCGCGTGGCCCCCACGAAGCCGCGAAGCCCTGGTGAACACATATGCGGATGCAGAGCTGCTCGGGTGGACACTGTTTGTCGGCACGGAGCCGATGGACGCAGACAGGGTGCAACATGTTTTCGCCCGCAACCCCAGAAGGGTCTTGCTGGCGGCCTGTACCAAGTTCGACGCGGTGACCGCCTCACGCAAAGTCGTCACGGCCGCGCTGGTCCGGCTCGACCGGATAGGTGCGATTCTGCCATGCCTCTTGTACGGCGAGACGGGCACGTTCCTCGTTGCGCGCGGCAGCGGGGTACACGTCTCCGCGCTTGCTGGAGTGCAGGTCATGGCCGGTGCTTATGCACGGATCACTCTGCCGCCGACGCGCGGGGCTCGTTGGGACACTCCGCCGTGGCGTCTCACCAAACGGGCTCCGCTGGAGCTGCCCAGCGCGGCCGTCCTTCATTCCTGTCTGGAAGAGGGGCTGCGTCTCTACCCGCGCCGCGAGGCGGGGGTCGGACCATGATGCCGGTGGCCCGACATTCACCGTCCACAGGAAATCAACGAGGGGCTTTACCGGCCCGGACCGCGTTAACCCGGAACCTCCCTTGGTGAGGAAAGCCGCCGCCCCTGCTCCAACTGCCAGGAAGGGAGGGGCGGCGGCTACACCGGGCGTAACACGTGCCCATCACTCCTAACACCTCGAGAGGACTGAAATGCACCGGGACGAGTTCCCGTGTCCCACAGGCGGGTTGCCGGGCAGCCCAGTTGGCGTTCGGCGTCCACGGCCGCCTCAATACTTCGTGGGTGGCATTCGCGTGCCCTACATCGCTCCGTGGACAGGAGAAAACGCGCGCCCGGCTGCGATCACGACTCGACACGGTCGCGTGGGCACGGAAATCGGCTACGCGGACGAGTACGACAACGCTGATCGCCGGAGGGGCGTTCTTTGGATCAGGGTGCCGGTCAAGCCCGGTGCTGGTGCCCCGTTGCCCGGTCGAGTTCACGCCTTGCGTCAGCGGCAAGCCATTAATCACCTGCTGTGTCGAGGCTGCGGCAAACCCACCGCTGGCGGCCGCCCCGATCGGCGGCACCTCTTCCTTGTTGCCTCGGAAGCTGGGCAGCCGCTTGCCGAGGGGGAGAAGACCACCACACCCCCGGTGTGCGATGGGTGCGCTCTTGAGGCGGTCCTGGAAGGCCCGTCCCCGCGCGCGGGGTATGTGGCGGCGCTCGTGGCGTACACCTCACCTTGGGGTGTCGTCGGCATCGTGTACTCGCCCGACACCCTTGAGCCTCTCCCCGGTGACAATGGCCACAAGCTGTCGTTCGTGGCGTACGACGACCCGAGACTCCGATGGACACTCGCCTGCCGCGAGGTGGTCTCTGTGCATGGCTGCACAGCCGTGGACCTGGAAAACCTGACGGGACGAACCGCCGCCTAGCCGCCCGTCTGCCCGCTCGCTCACCTGCGCGCCACCCCCATCAGAGTCTGTCGAATAGGTCCCGCTCGGGGCCCCGGTCGACACCGATCCCGAGGCCCCGAGCGGTCCAAGGAGAGTCATGCTCACACCTCTCAGTCTCCCCGGTCTCGAAGAGGCATATCTGTCCTTATTGAGGCTGGTATCCGAGGACCACAATCACCATATCTCTGCCCGCGGCAACGACGCCCGCGAAGTGATCGGCGCGAGCTTCCGCTTATCGGACCCACGTCGGCGACTGCCCTTCCTGGCCGAGCGTAAGGTGAACCCGATCTTCCATTTCGCCGAAGCGCTCTGGTACCTGGCCGGCCGCCGGGACCTGGAGATGATCGGCTACTACGCACCGTCCATGCGCTCCAGTTCGCGGGACGGATTCCATCTAGGCGGGTCCGCGTACGGCCACACCATCTTCAACCCGGCCAACGGCGACACGCTGTCACTTTTTGACCGTGTCCTGGAGCTGCTCCGCAGCGAGTCGGACAGCAAGCGGGGTTACATTCCCGTCTTCGCCGCTGACGAGCTGGCGATCAGTGACAACCCGGATATGGCGTGCCTCGCCGGGCTGCACTTGTTGGTCCGGGACGGGCGACTGCACATGGTGTGCTACATGCGAGCCAACGATCTCGACTGTGGCCTGCTCTCCGATGTTTTCAGCTTCACCATGCTTCAGGAGTTCGCAGCCGTCCAGCTCGGCCTGGAGATGGGCTCCTACACCCACTTCATCGGCTCGGCCCACATCTGCGACCGCAACGCCGAGCGCGTCCACCGCGTCCTCGTGGAAGCCGTCGCCCGGTCCGCACCGATCCAGTTCCCGTTCCCGGCGATGCCGACGAGCACCACCGCAGCGACCGTGGCAGACGTCCTTGAGCATGAGGAGGCTCTACGTACCAACAAGGCCCACTACAGCGCGGCACACATCCAGGCATCGGGTCTTGATCCCTACTGGCAACAGGTCCTGTTGCTGTTCGAGGTCTATCGACAGATCCAGCACGACCACGTGGACGCGGTGAACCCCGACGTCCTCAATGCTCTGGACCCGGGCCTGCGGTGGCTCGTCGGCCATCGCTGGTCCGCATACGCTGCCGCCCTGGACGGCGGCGAGCAGTGAGCCGGAAGCCGCCGAGCGGGAGCGTAGTGGAAGGGATCGACTTCGCCCGCTGGGCGGTCATCCTGTGCAAGCCCGACGCGGTTGAGCGGGGCCTGGTGGATGCCGTTCTGGACCGGATCGAGGCGGCCCAGGTCGCGGTGTCGGATCGGCTCGACCTCACCGCACAAGCCTGGCAAGCGCATGTCCACTACTGGGACTTGCTGGTGGACGCCGACTGGTTCCCCGACCGTGACATCCCCGCCTGCCTGGACGCGGAGTACGCCAACCGCCCCGTCACCGTGGCACTGGCCCATGGAGAACCGGGCATGCATCACCGCCTTCGCCAGCTCCTGGGACACTTCGACCCCACCCGGGCCGAGCCCGGCACCATCCGCGGCGACCTCGGCAACGACAGCCTGACGGCAGCGCTGGCCGAGCAACGCCTGGTCCGCAATCTCGTACACACCAGTGACGACCCGGACGCCGCCCGCCGCGACTTCGGCACTTGGTACGGCGCCCGCCACCGCGCTCTGCTCTCCCCGCCGTTTGCCCCGCACCAGCGCACATCCGTCGAGACGTAACGCCCAATCCCTCGAACTGGAGGCACCATGAGCGAGCCGTACCAGCAACGCCCCTTACCGATCATCGCTAGGGAGGAGATCGGGGAGCTGAAGCCCGCACTGGCGGATGTGATCGAGTACCGCAAGTCCGGACTCTCCCTGAACTGGATCATCGGCTGCCCGCTGGACTGCGGATACTGCATCCGCCACACCTTCGGCAACTTCGAGATGAAGATTCCCCGTCGGCTGATGAGCGACGAAGAGGCGGTCACCACGCTCGTTAAGCACCCGTACTTCCGGCCGCACACCACTCCGCTCCAGCTCCTCAACCGAGCGACCGACCCCATGCTGCCAGCCGTCAAACCACACCTGTTCACCGTGCTGCGGCACCTGGACGACGGGGGCCTGACCAACCATGTCCTGGTCATCACCCGCTGGCGCGTCTCCCCGGCCGACTGCGCGGTACTCAACAGCTTCGAGAACCTGCGCCTGACCGTGCTGGTCACCCACTCCGGCATCGACCACGAGGCCATCGAGCCGGTGGACTCCCAGATCGCTGCCGAAAGCCTGCGCACCCTCTACGAGCACGCCGAGCGATACCGCACCATCCTGTACTGGCGGCCGATCGTCCCCGGGCTCAACGACTCCGACGCCCACCTGGCGCGGGCGCGCGAGCTGTCCCGTCACGCGCACGCCACGGTCTTCACCGGCCTGTTCTTCCGCCAGGAGATCGCCGCCTACTACCAGGCGTACGGGTTGCCCGTGCCGTACGAGGACACCGCCCGGCGCAAGATCCTTCCCGAAGTGGCCGAGCGGCGGGTGCTCGATGCCTTCCGCACCCTCGAGGACGTCTGCGCCCCGTGGGGAGCGTTGTTCCGCAAGACGAGCTGCGGCGTGGCCTACGCCCACGGAGAGGCCGACTACAACGGCCACTACGGCATCCGTGAGCTGTGCAACATCTGTCCGGAAAGGCAGCTCGCACTGTGCCATGCAGCCTGGGACAAACCCGACCTCGCGGACGTCACCGAAAGCGCCCGAGCCCTTGGCGCGACCGGGCCCGTTGAGATCACCGACCGGGCCATCATCGTCGAGGGCCTGGACGAGCCGCCGCGCTACTACCTCCAGCACGGCTTCGGCTACCAGTGCCACGACCGCGAGAAGCCTCACCACTACCGCCAGCACGGCCGCGCCCCCATCGGCTGGCCGACAGAGAACGGAACGCCCGCACCATGAACTTCGCCACCTGGCCCACCCTGTTCGTCGTGGACGTCGAGGGCAACGGCGCCAACCCGCCCGACCTGGTCGAGGTGGCCGCCCTACCCGTTCGCGACGGCGGGCCGGACACCAGCACGGCCGGGGCGTGGCTCATCCGCCCGCCCCGGCCCGTCACCTCCCGCGTAGGCGGCATCCACGGCCTGACCGACGGAGTTCTGGCGCAGTCCCCCCGGTGGGGGGAGGTCGCCGAGCAGGTCCACGGGCTCCTGGGTAAGGCGTGGATCTGCGCCCACAACGCGCACACGGACTACCGCGTGCTCAAGGCACACCTGCCGACGTGGGAACCGGCAGGGGTCCTCGACACGCTCCGCCTGGCCAAGGCCACGTACAAGGACCTGCCCGGCTACAGCCTCGACGCCCTGATCAAGCACACCGCGCCGGACCTCACGGCCGCTCCCGCCCAGCGGCACCGTGCCACCTACGACGCCTACGCCACGGCACAGCTCCTCATCACCATGGCCCGCCACTACGACACCTGGGACCAGCTCGTCGCCGCGGCCGTGCCGCCCGGCCTGCCGGGCGCCCCCGAGCCAGAAGAGGACCCCACCCTGTGGTGACCCACCAGCCACCCATCCGTATCGGCGTGCTCGGCACCCACTCCACCGGCAAGACGACCCTGCTCAAGCGGATCCAAATGGAACTGCGCGGCCACGGGTTCACCGTGGCCCGCACAGGCCGACTCGCCAAACGCGCTGCGGCCATCGGCCTGCCGAAAATGCAGCACCACACCGCGGCCTCCACTGAGTGGATCATCACGCAGGGCATCGCCGACGACATCGCCGCCGCAGCACAAGGCGCCGACGTCGTCCTCGTCGACCGCGCCTCCTTCGACGCCCTCGCGTACTACCACGCGGCCCTCGAGCACCGCGGCGAGCACGTTCACCGGCTGGAGAGGGAACGCCTGAGGCTCCTTGCCTCGACGCAGGCGCCGAAGTATGACCTCCTTCTCGCGACCGTGCTGGACCCGGACGTACCCGTCGACCAGAGTCACGACCACGACCACCGCTACCGCCTCCTGGTGGACCACCACGTCCACGGCCTCTTGAGCGACGACGGGATCCGGCACCAGCGCGTCACCAGCGACCACGAAAGCCAGACCCACGCCATCGAACGCGCCCTTCAGCTCTGCCTCCCGGAGGCCGCCCTATGACCATCACGCTGCCCGCGGGCACCATCACCATCGCCGGGAAGGCCGTCTCCCGACTCGGCTTCGGCACGATGCGCCTGACCGGCCCCGGCATCTGGGGTGACCCAACCGACCGCGCCACCGCGCTCACCCTGCTCCGCCAAGCCGTCCACACCTACGGCATCACCCACATCGACACCGCAGACGCCTACGGGCCCCACACCGTCGAACACCTCATCCACGACGCCCTGCACCCCTACCCCGAGCACGTGCTGATCGCGACCAAGGTCGGCCTACTGCGCCCTGCCCCCGACGTATGGACCCCGCACGGCCATCCCGCCTACCTCCGGGCGTGCGTCGAAGCGAGCCTGCGACGGCTGGGAACGGACCGGCTGGACCTCTGCTACCTCCACCGCATCGACCCCGAGGTGCCCATCACCGACCAGATCGGCACCCTCCAAGCCCTCAAGGACGAGGGCAAGATCAGGCACATCGGCCTCTCCAAGGTCACGCCCGAACACATCCGCACGCTCTCCAATGACATCACCATCGCGGCCGTGCAGAACGTGCTCAACATGACCGACCGGCACGACTCGGCCCTCGAAGTCTGCCGAGACCTCTCCATCCCTTACGTGCCATACCGGCCGCTCGACGCCGGCACCCTCGCGGCTCAGGGACGCATCGACGCAGCCCTCAACTGGCTACTCAGTCTCGGCGACCACGTCGCGCCAATCCCCAGCACCAGCAGCCCCAAGCACCTCGACCAGCTCGTGGCCTCTGTGACGGAGCTTGGGCATGGCACCTAAGCCAACGCCCACTGTCGCGATCTCTACTGCCGACCGTGCCGGACCGCGGCCCATCAGAGCCCGATACGAGAACTGGCGACCCCCAATAGCGGCGGTGACCCTTCTCGTCCCCGTAGGGACCGACTTGCTCCTCACCGAACTGTGCGGCGATCTACTCCTGCCCTCCGGCCCTGTCCGCGACGGGCAGACACCGGAGCAGGCCGCCCAACAGGTTCTCCTTCGGTCGCCGAGCAGCCTCCCCGTCCATCGGCAGGTGGCCGTTGACTGGTCCCAGACGCGCCGCCGACAGGTCTTCACACACATCGTGGCGACCTACCCCCTCACCCACGCCGACGCCGCCTTTCTGACCTATCGCGATGGACGGGCGGCCCTGCGAGCGCTTCCCGTCTCTCATGCCGTCGCAGCCCTCCCAGAGTTGGCACGAGCTCGGGTCCTTGCCGGGCTCATGGCGCTCGCTGCGCACGAGGTGGTCTATCTCAAGGCTGGAGTCATAAGCCGCAACGAGCGGGCTTCCCGCTCGGCGAGAGCCCACTGCTCGCTCCGGCGCCGGGACCGGATGTAGCGAGACACGCTGCCGCAGCAACACGGGACACACGGTCCAACAACTTGTGCTCATGTAAGCGAATGGACAGCATGAAAGAAGGACAGAGCCACCGCCGTGCCCTGTCGCCGAGCGTACGATGGCTTCTGTTCTGGGTAGTCCAGCCGTAGCCCCTCACCGGGCGACACGACGGTCATGACCTGTTCGCCGACCCCAGGAGGCAGAATTGAGCCGCGAATTGGAAATGCGGGCGTCGAAGATCTTCAAGAAGCAGCAAGGCGAGATCTTGTGGCCTTACGGACTCGCTACCCCGAACCGGCGACGCAGCGGGCTCAGCGAGGAGCAGTATGAGAAGGCAGCTGCCCACGCTCGCGTAGCTCAACAGGTCATCGTCGAATGGGCCGAAGACCACGGTCTGCGAAGCAGCGAGAGCGGGTGCTGCCCGCGGTGGCTGTTGCGCAATGCCAGTAGGCAGTGTGAACCCGACGCGTGCGGGATGTATGGTTCTGCCCCTCGCGACGATGCGAGCTGGCTTGATCACCCCATTTTCTGGCTCAAGGACGGACTGCCGACCGCGATCACGTCCTCGCCGTATTCGGTGAGTCAGGACGACCGCAGCCGAATCGAGCAGTGGCAAGAATCCGGCTTGATGGCAGCGTTCGGCGGACCGGGCTGGTACGGGTCCGGCACAACACAGATCGTCATGTGGCATCCCCAGCGCCTTGCCTCCGTCTACCTGGCAGAGGATGCCGGAAGGCTCTTGAGGCACAGCGAGTAGTCGGAACGAATCGCGTTTTAGACAGTGGCCGCACGCCTGATGCTCATCCGCTGAAGTTCGACCGCATCGCCAGTAGCCATACCAACCCCTTCTCCACTTCGCATTCCCATTCGATCTCCCTGTAGCCGGGAAGGACCGAGTGCGTTATCAGCGCCGGTAGGAGCGGTGCTGGGTCTTCCGTTGGTGCCCGCGACTGGTTATGCCGGTAGGCAGTTGAACCATTAGATGCTGACCTTTTACGTGCGCGAGGACGCCGTCCTGGAGCCGCTGGACGCCTGGCTGGCCGATGCCTTCGCCCCGCAGCGCATCGAGCACTCCCTCACCGTGATGGAGGAAGCGCAAACCGACACCGACGCCCGGGTGGGGGCAGCGCGCAGGGACCTGGAGGAGTACGACCGCAAGCTCGCCCGCCACCGCGCCGCGCTGGAGGCGGGAGCGGACCCCCGCCCTGGTCGCCGCCTGGAGCCGTGAGGTCCAGGCCCAGCGCGTGACAGCCGAAGCCAATCTGGCCCGGATCGAGAACGGGCGCGGCCGCCGTCACCGGATGAGCCGGGACGAGATCCGGGGCCTGGTCGATGCTCTCGGCGGACTGCTGTCCGTGCTCCGTCAGGCCGACCCCGCCGACAAGGCCGAGGTCTACCGGCAGCTCGGACTGCACCTGACCTACGACCATGAAACGCAAACGGTGCTGGCGGAAACCCGGCCCGCACCGACTACGTGCATAGTGAACGTGTCCGAGGGGGGACTTGAACCCCCACGCCCGATAAAGGGCACTAGCACCTCAAGCTAGCGCGTCTGCCATTCCGCCACCCGGACCAGGTGTGCTCCGCGGCTCGGCCGCGGCGACATGGACCACGATACCAAGGTTTCGGAGTGCGTTTCACCTGCGTATGCCGGGCGCCCACCCCCGCGCCGACCTGGGGGGAAGCGGGGGTTGGCACGGAGGGTGGTCAGTCGGGCATCAGGTGGTAGTCGGGGAAGTTGCCGGGGAGGCGTTCGGGGGCCGGGCCCTCTGTTACGGCGCGGACCAGGAGGTCGCCGCCGACGAAGGCGCCGCGCCAGGAGGCGCCGAAGCCGCCGAAGAGCTCGTCGCGGTCGCCGCGGGAGCGGGGCTTGCCGTGGCCGGTCTTGAACGCGCGGATCTGGGGGGCGAGGCGGTCGTAGGTGGCGGGGTCGTCGCAGGAGAGGGTGGCGACGAGGGCGCCGTTGCTGGCGTTCATGGCGGCGAGCAGTTCGGCCTCGGTGTCGACCAGGACGAGGGTGTCGACCGGGCCGAAGGGTTCGGCGTGGTGGAGCGGGGAGGTCGAGGGCGGGTTGAGGAGGGTGACGGGGGCGGTGTAGGCGGAGAGGTCCTGGCCGGGGAGGAAGTGGCCTTCGGCGAGGTCGCCGCGGTGGAGGGGGACGGCGCCGCGGTCGATGGCCTCGGCCACCTGGTCGGCGAGCTCCTTGGCCTTGGCCGCGTTGATCAGGGGGCCGAAGTCCAGGTCGGGGAGGTGGTCGGAGGGGGGTTCCACCGCCAGGGGGTGGCCGACGCGGATCGAGCGCACCGCGGGCAGGTAGACGGAGAGGAAGGCGTCGAAGGACGAGCGCTGGACGACGAAGCGCGGATAGGCGGTGCAGCGCTGCTTGCCGTAGTCGAAGGTCTTGCGGATCAGCGGGGCGAGGGCGTCCCAGTCGGTGAAGTTCCAGATGCCCCAGGCGTTGAGCCCCTCCTGTTCGAGGATGTGGCGCTTGCCGAGGTCGGCGACGGCGGTGGCGACCCGGGCGCCGGTGTCGCGGCCGCCGACGAAGGAGACGCAGCCGATCTCGGGCGAGCGGACCAGGGCCTCGGAGAGCTCTCCGCCGCTGCCGCTGAGGAGGGTGACCGGGATGCCCTCGCGGGCGGCGAGCGCGCAGGCCAGGGTGAGGCAGGCCAGCCCGCCGTCGGTGGGCGTCTTGGCGATGACGGCGTTGCCGGCCAGCGCCTGGACGAGCATGGCGTGGGCGAGGACGCTCATCGGGTAGTTCCAGCTGGCGATGTTGGAGACCGGGCCGGGCAGCGGGGTGCGGCCCTCGGCCATGCGGTCGATCTCGTCGACGTACCAGCGGACGCCGTCGATGGCCCGGTCCACATCGGCCTGGGCCAGCCGCCAGGGCTTGCCGATCTCCCAGACCAGGAGCAGGGCGAGCAGCTCGCGGTGTTCACAGAGCGCGTCGAGGGTGGCGGACACCCGCGCCCGGCGCTCCGGGAGGGCGATGTGGCGCCAGCCGCGGTGCTGGTCGAGGGAGGCGCGTACGGCCTGGTGGGCGGTGGTGGCGTCGAGCCGTGGCGGGCCCGCGATGGGGGTGCCGTCCACGGGGGTGGTGGCGGGGAGGGCCCGGCCGTCGCGGTGCCAGGTGCCGTCCCAGAGGTTGAGGACTCGGTCGTCCTGGAACGCCTCGGGGGCGACGGCCAGGCAGCGCTGCCAGGCGTCGCCCCAGGCGGTTCCGGGCTTGAGGGTGAGGGTGGGTGCCATCGGTGATCTCCGCTCTCGTTGCACAGGCGGGGCGGGATGTGGCGGGCCGTACGGCGGCGACGCCGTACGGCATGGGTGTGCGTACGACGCCCGTACGGCATGGGTGTGCGTACGGGGAGCAAGGTAGTGGCACGGAGCGTGACCGTGACCCGGTGGCGGGCCGGGTATGGCTCACATCACGCGAGGTTGCCGGGTGTTTCGGCCAGAAGGGCCAATACCAGCCCGGCGGTCTCGGTGGGGGTCGCTCCGACGCTGACGCCCGCCGCCTCCAGCGCCGCCTTCTTGGCCGCCGCGGTGCCCGAGGAGCCGGAGACGATGGCGCCCGCGTGGCCCATCGTCCTGCCCTCGGGGGCGGTGAAGCCCGCGATGTAGCCGACGACCGGCTTGGTGACGTGATCGGCGACGTACCGCGCGGCCCGCTCCTCCGCGTCGCCGCCGATCTCGCCGATCATCACGATGAGGTCCGTTTCGGAGTCGGCTTCGAAGGCGGCGAGGGCGTCGATGTGGGTGGTGCCGATGACCGGGTCGCCGCCGATGCCCACACAGGTGGAGAAGCCGATGTCGCGCAGCTCGTACATCAGTTGGTAGGTGAGGGTGCCGGACTTGGACACCAGCCCGATCCGGCCCGGTTTGGTGATGTCGGCGGGGATGATCCCGGCGTTGGACTGGCCCGGGGAGATCAGTCCGGGGCAGTTCGGGCCGATGACCCTGGTGGCGCGGGCCCGGGCGTACGCCTGGAAGGCGACCGCGTCATGCACCGGGATGCCCTCGGTGATGACGACGGCGAGCGGGATCCGGGCGTCGGCGGCCTCGGTGACGGCGGCCTTGGCGTGCGGCGGCGGGACGAAGAGGACGCTCACATCGGCGCCGGTGGTGTCCACGGCGTCGCGTACGGAGCCGAAGACGGGCACCGTACGGCCGTCGATGTCGACCCGGGTCCCGGCCTTGCGCGGATTGACACCGCCGACGACATCGGTGCCCGCGGCGAGCATCCGCCGGGTGTGCTTCATGCCTTCCGCGCCGGTCATGCCCTGGACGATGACCTTGCTGTCCTTGGTGAGGAAGATGGCCATGATGTGCGCCCCCTACGCGGCGAGTTCGGCGGCGCGCGCGGCGGCGCCGTCCATGGTGTCGGCCTGGTGGACGAGTGGATGAGCCAATTGGCCAAGGATGGCCCGGCCACGTGCGGCGTTGTTGCCGTCCAGCCGGACCACGAGCGGTTTGGTGAGGGTCACGGCGCCCAGGGCGCGCACGATGCCGTCGGCCACCGCGTCGCAGGCGGTGATGCCACCGAAGACATTGACCAGGACGGAGCGCACATCCGGGTCGTCGAGGACGAGGGAGAGACCGTCGGCCATCACCTGGGCCGAGGCGCCGCCGCCGATGTCGAGGAAGTCGGCGGGGCGGGCGCCGCAGCCCGCGACGACGTCCAGGGTGGACATCACCAGGCCCGCGCCGTTGCCGATGACGCCCACCCGGCCGTCGAGCTTGACGTAGCCGAGCCCGGCGGCCGCGGCCCGGGCCTCCAGCGGGTCCCGGGCACGGTCGTCGGCGGCGTCCCATGACGGCTGCCGGAAGCGGGCGTTGTCGTCCAGGGTGACCTTTCCGTCCAGGGCCACGATCGCGCCGTCGCGGGTCACCACCAGCGGATTGACCTCGACGAGGAGGGCGTCGTGCGCGGTCAGGACGGTCCACAGCCGGCGGATGGTCCCGATCGTCTCGCGCGGCAGTCCCCCGGCGACGGCGATCTCGGCGGCCTTCGCCTCGGTCACCCCCTCGGCCGGGTCGACGGCGATCCGGGCCACCGCCTCGGGGCGGCGCGCCGCGACCTCCTCGATCTCCATACCGCCCTCGGCGGAGACGATGGCGAGGAAGCGGCCCGCGGCCCGGTCCAGGGTGAAGCCGAGGTACATCTCCCGTGCCATCTCGACGGGTTCGGCGACCATCACCCGGTGGACGGTGTGGCCCTTGATGTCCATGCCGAGGATCCGGCGTGCGGTCAGCTCGGCCGCGGCCGGGTCGTCGGCGAGCTTCACCCCGCCCGCCTTGCCCCGGCCGCCGGTCTTCACCTGGGCCTTGATGACGACGCGTCCGCCGAGCCGTTCGGCGGCCGCGCGGGCGGCTTCGGCCGTGTCCACGACCTCCGCCCTGGGCACCAAGACACCGTTGTCATGGAGGAGTTCCCGTGCCTGATGTTCGTACAGGTCCATTGCCAGCTCCCTGTGCTCCCTGATGGCCCGTCAACAGCGCTTGATCCAGCACTGGATGGAACGAGTGGCGCACGCCCCCTGGACATCGCTCGGCCGATGGTGGGATAACAAAGTTCATACAGGATAACGTCGACTGTATGCAATCCAGCGATGCGCAATCCAGCGATCCATCCGCGAGGCAGCACCGAACCCCTACGAAGGGACGCGATTCGCCATGCCCGACGACAGCCAGGACCTCATCTCCGGCGGGCACTTGGTCGCCAAAGCACTCAAGGCAGAAGGCGTCGAGGTCATCTACACCCTCTGCGGCGGCCACATCATCGACATCTACGACGGCTGCGTCGACGAGGGCATCGATGTCATCGATGTGCGCCACGAACAGGTCGCCGCCCACGCCGCCGACGGCTACGCCCGGATCACCGGCAAGCCCGGCTGCGCCGTCGTCACCGCGGGCCCCGGCACCACCGACGCGGTCACCGGTGTCGCCAACGCCTTCCGCGCCGAGTCACCCATGCTGCTCATCGGCGGCCAGGGCGCCCACAACCAGCACAAGATGGGCTCCCTCCAAGACCTTCCGCACGTCGACATGATGGCGCCGATCACCAAGTTCGCCGCCACCGTCCCGGACACCGCCCGCGCCGCCGACATGGTCTCCATGGCCTTCCGCGAGTGCTTCCACGGCGCCCCCGGGCCCTCCTTCCTGGAGATCCCGCGCGATGTGCTGGACGCCAAGGTGCCGGTGGACAAGGCCCGCGTCCCGCAGGCCGGGCACTACCGCGCCTCCACCCGCAACGCCGGCGACCCCGAGTCCGTCCAGAAGCTGGCCGATCTGCTGGTCCAGGCCGAGAAGCCGGCGATCCTGCTGGGCAGTCAGGTGTGGACCACCCGCGCCACCGACTCGGCCACCGAGCTGGTGCGTACGCTCAATGTGCCCGCGTATATGAACGGCGCGGGGCGCGGCACCCTGCCACCCGGCGATCCGCACCACTTCCAGCTCTCCCGCCGCTACGCGTTCTCCAACGCCGACCTCATCGTCATCGTCGGCACGCCCTTCGACTTCCGGATGGGCTACGGCAAGCGGCTCTCCCCCGATGCCACCGTCGTCCAGATCGACCTCGACTACCGCACGGTCGGCAAGAACCGGGACATCGACCTCGGCATCGTGGGCGACGCGGGGCTGATCCTCTCCGCCGTCACCCAGGCCGCTTCCGGCTCCATCAACGGCGGGGCGAGCAAGCGCAAGGAGTGGCTGGACGAGCTGCGCGCCGCCGAGCAGAAGGCGATCGAGAAGCGGCTGCCCAACCTCCGGTCCGACGCCTCCCCCATCCACCCCTACCGCCTGGTCAGCGAGATCAACGACTTCCTCACCGAGGACTCGATCTACATCGGCGACGGCGGCGACATCGTCACCTTCTCCGGCCAGGTGATCCAGCCCAAGTCGCCCGGCCACTGGATGGACCCGGGCCCGCTGGGGACGCTCGGCGTCGGCGTTCCGTTCGTGATGGCCGCCAAGCAGGCCCGCCCCGACAAGGAGGTGGTGGCGCTCTTCGGCGACGGCGCGTTCTCCCTGACCGGCTGGGACTTCGAGACGCTGGTCCGCTTCGACCTGCCGTTCGTCGGCATCGTCGGCAACAACTCCTCGATGAACCAGATCCGTTACGGCCAGAAGGCCAAGTACGGCGAGGAGCGGGAGCGGGTCGGCAACACCCTCGGCGATGTGCCGTACGACCAGTTCGCGCGGATGCTCGGCGGCCACGGCGAGGAGGTCCGCGACCCGGCGGACATCGGCCCGGCACTGCGCCGCGCCCGGGAGTCCGGCAAGCCGTCGCTGATCAACGTCTGGGTGGACCCGGACGCGTACGCCCCCGGAACCATGAACCAGACCATGTACAAGTAGGGAGGCGCCACCATGTCCCAGGCTCCCGAGGCCAATCAGGCCCTGTCGGGCATCCGCGTCCTCGACATGACGCATGTGCAGTCCGGTCCCTCCGCCACCCAGCTGCTCGCCTGGCTCGGCGCGGATGTGATCAAGCTGGAGAACGTCACCGGCGACATCACCCGCAAGCAGCTGCGCGACCTCCCGGATGTGGACTCGCTCTACTTCACGATGCTCAACTGCAACAAGCGGAGCATCACCCTGAACACCAAGAGCGAGCGCGGCAAGGAGCTCCTGACCGAGCTGATCCGCCGCAGCGACGTCCTGGTCGAGAACTTCGGTCCGGGCGCGGTGGACCGCATGGGGTTCTCCTGGGAGCGCATCCAGGAGATCAACCCCCGGCTGGTCTACGCCTCGATCAAGGGGTTCGGCGACGGCCCGTACACCAAGTTCAAGGCGTACGAGGTGGTCGCGCAGGCCATGGGCGGGTCCATGTCCACGACCGGCTTCGAGGACGGCCCGCCGCTGGCCACCGGCGCCCAGATCGGCGACTCCGGCACCGGGGTGCACTGTGTGGCGGGCATCCTCGCCGCGCTCTACCAGCGCACCCACACCGGGCGCGGCCAGCGGGTCAATGTGGCGATGCAGCACGCGGTGCTCAATCTGTGCCGGGTGAAGCTGCGCGACCAGCAGCGGCTGGCCCACGGTCCGCTCGCCGAGTACCCGAATGAGGACTTCGGCGACGAGGTGCCGCGCAGTGGCAACGCCAGCGGCGGCGGCCAGCCCGGCTGGGCGGTCAAGTGCGCGCCCGGCGGGCCCAACGACTACGTCTACGTCATCGTGCAGCCGGTCGGCTGGGAGCCGATCACCCGGCTGATCGGCCGCCCCGAGCTGGCCGACGACCCGGAGTGGGCCTCGCCCGAGGCGCGGCTGCCGAAGCTGGCCAAGATGTTCCAGCTGATCGAGGAGTGGTCCAGCACGCTGCCGAAGTGGGAGGTGCTGGAGCAGCTCACGGCGCACAACATCCCGTGCGGGCCGATCCTGTCCACCAAGGAGATCGTCGAGGACGCGTCGCTCGCGGCCAACGAGATGATCGTCGAGGTCGACCACCCCGAACGCGGCTCCTTCACCACGGTCGGCTCCCCGCTGAAGCTCTCCGACTCCCCGGTCCGGGTCGAGCGCTCCCCGCTGCTGGGTGAGCACAACGCAGAGGTGTACGTCGGGGAGCTGGGGCTCGGCGACGAGGAAGTGCGGCTGCTCAAGACGAACGGAGTGATCTGACGGTGACGTATGACAACGATGCCGTGCGCGCGGTGCTGGACACCGCCCGCGCCGAGGGGCGCACGGCGCTGACCGCCCCGGAGGGGAAACGGATCACCGACGCGTACGGTATCCCGACCCCGGCCGAGGGGCTGGCGGAGACCGCGGACGAGGCGGTGGCGCTCGCCGACCGGATCGGTTTCCCCGTCGTCCTCAAGATCGTGTCCCCGGACATCCTGCACAAGACCGACGCGGGCGGGGTGCGGGTGGGACTGACCTCCTGCGCCGAGGTGCGGAGCGCGTTCACCACGATCGTCGACAACGCCCGTGGCTACGACGCGAAGGCCCGGATCCTGGGCGTCCAGGTGCAGCAGATGATCCCGGACGGCGGCCAGGAGGTCATCGTCGGCGCCGTCACCGACCCCACCTTCGGGAAGGTCGTGGCGTTCGGGCTCGGCGGGGTGCTGGTGGAGGTATTGAAGGACATCACCTTCCGGCTGGCCCCGGCGACCGAGGGCGAGGCGCTGTCGATGCTGGACGGGATCCGCGCCGCCGAGGTGCTGCGCGGGGTGCGCGGCGGTGAGGCGGTGGACCGCGCGGCGCTCGCCGATCTGATCGTGCGGGTCTCCCGGCTGGTGGCGGACTTCCCCGAGATCACCGAGGTCGACCTCAACCCGGTGTTCGCCACCGCGAGCGGGGTGCTCGCCGCCGATGTGCGGCTGCTGATCGGGGACCCGGCGCCGCGGACGCGCCGCCGCTACTCGCGCGAGGAGATCCTGGGCTCGATGCGCCGGCTGATGCAGCCGCGCTCGGTGGCGGTGGTGGGCGCCTCCAGCGAGCAGGGGAAGATCGGCAATTCGGTGATGCGCAACCTCATCGACGGCGGCTTCCCCGGGGAGATCCACCCGGTGAACCCCAAGGCCGACGACATCCTGGGCCGCAAGGCGTACAAGACCGTCACGGACGTCCCGGGCGAGGTGGATGTGGCGGTCTTCGCGATCCCCGCGAAGTTCGTGCCCGCCGCGCTGGAGGAGGTCGGCCGCAAGGGCATCCCGAACGCGGTGCTGATCCCGTCCGGCTTCGCCGAGACCGGTGAACACGAGCTCCAGGACCGGATCGTGGCCATCGCCGAGGAGCACGGGGTGCGGCTGCTGGGGCCCAACATCTACGGCTACTACTCCACCTGGCAGGACCTGTGCGCCACCTTCTGCACCCCGTACGACGTCAAGGGGCCGGTGGCGCTCACCTCGCAGTCCGGTGGCATCGGGATGGCCATCCTCGGCTTCGCCCGGACGACCAGGACCGGTGTCTCGGCCATCGTCGGCCTCGGCAACAAGTCGGACCTGGACGAGGACGACCTGCTCACCTGGTTCGGTGAGGACGACCGCACCCAGTGCATCGCGATGCACCTGGAGGACCTCAAGGACGGCCGGGCCTTCGTGGAGGCGGCACGGGCCACGGTGCCCCGGAAGCCGGTGGTGGTGCTCAAGGCGGGCCGTACGGCGGCGGGCGCCAGGGCGGCCGGGTCCCACACCGGCGCGCTGGCCGGGGACGACGCGGTCTACGACGACATCCTGCGGCAGGCCGGGGTGATCCGGGCGCCGGGCCTCAACGAGATGCTGGAGTACGCGCGGGCGCTGCCCGTGCTGCCCGCACCCCAGGGTGACAACGTCGTCATCATCACCGGCGCCGGGGGCTCGGGGGTGCTGCTGTCGGACGCGATCGTCGACAACGGGCTGTCCCTGATGGAGATCCCGGAGGACCTGGACGCCGCCTTCCGCCGCTTCATCCCGCCGTTCGGCGCGGCCGGGAACCCGGTGGACATCACCGGCGGCGAACCGCCGTCCACCTACGAGGCGACCATCCGGCTGGGCCTGGCGGATCCGCGGATCCACTCACTGGTCCTGGGCTACTGGCACACCATCGTCACCCCGCCGATGGTGTTCGCCGAGCTGACCGCGCGGGTCGTCGAGGAGTTCCGCGCGCGGGGCATCGCCAAACCGGTGGTGGCCTCGCTCGCGGGCGACACCGAGGTCGAGGAGGCGTGCGCCTACCTCTTCGAGCGCGGGGTCGTGGCTTATCCGTACACCACCGAGAAGCCGGTGGCCGTCCTGGGTGCCAAGTACCGCTGGGCCAGGTCGGCGGGGTTGCTCACGTAGGCGCTCCGCTGGAAGTGCCCCGACCTTGCCGTCGATCGTCTGCGGCGCCGTCGTGGCTGGTCGCGCCCGCGTGGCGGAGCCGCACATCGACACGGCCTCGCGCCCCTTCGGGGCGCCATCGAACCGCGGCCGACTTCCAGCGATCCACAGAGCAACCCGCGTTTCCCGGAGCACGAAGAGTTTGGACAGGGGGCGCTGGCCGGGTTCCTTCGAAGCCAAGGGGACGACATGAGCACAGCAGAACAGCCGGAAGGGGTCCTCCCCTTCCGTGAAGTGCGGGACAGCAAGGGACGTACGTATCGCATCGGCGAGACCGACCGCGACATCCTGGGCCACAGCCGGAAGCTGATGGTCTATCTGCCGTGGATCGCGATGATGGCCATCAGCGTGTCCGAGTACGCGTACGGCTCGGCGGAGGACACGCTCTCGGAGGCGCACGGCTGGACCCAGAGCAACACCTTCTGGATCCTGAGCGTCTGGGTGTTCTTCCAGGCGGGCATCGCCTTCCCGGCCGGATGGCTGCGGGAGAAGGGGATCCTGACCGCCCGCAAGGCGATGTTCCTGGGTGCGGGGCTGTGTCTGATCGGCTTCCTGGCCCTGTCCCACCTGGACAACGTCTTCGCGGCGATCGTCGGCTTCGGGGTCATCGGTGGCCTCGGCTCCGGGTTCGTCTACGCCACCTGCATCAATATGGTGGGCAAGTGGTTCCCGGAGCGGCGCGGGGCGAGGACGGGGTTCGTCAACGGAGGGTTCGCCTACGGCGCGCTGCCGTTCATCTTCATCTTCAACTACTGGTTCGACACCGGGAACTTCGACGAGGTCCTGGACCTCATCGGGGTCTATGTGCTGATCGTCGTGGCGGTCTGCGCCTGGTTCTTCAAGGACCCGCCGAAGAACTGGTGGCCCGCCGACATCGACCCGCTGAGCTACGCCGGGAACGCCAAGAGCGCGGCGAGCCTGGCCAAGAACCCGCCGGCGGTGCGGCAGTACACGCCCAAGGAGGCCATCAAGTCCGGCATGCTGCCGCTGATGTGGTTCTCCCTGGTGCTCACCGCGGGAGTGTCCATATTCGGCATCTCCTTCCAGGTGGACTACGCCAAGGAGGTGGGCTTCGGCCCGCTGGTGGCGGCCTCGTCCATGGGCATCATGTCCGTCGTCAACGGTGTCGGGCGCGGTGTGGTCGGCTGGCTCTCGGACCTGTGGGGGCGGAAGACGACGCTGGTCTTCGTCATCGTGGTGCTGGGCCTCGCCCAGTTCGGGGTGATCTGGGCCGGCAACATCCACAACGAGGTGCTGTTCCTCTTCTTCGCCTTCCTCTCCGGGTTCGGCGGCGGCGCCTTCTACCCGATGTTCGCGGCGCTGACCCCGGACTACTTCGGGGAGAACTACAACGCCACCAACTACGGCCTGGTGTACAGCGGAAAGCTGATCAGCGGGCTGTTCGGCGGCGGCCTGGGCTCGATGGTGGTCGACTCCTGGGGCTACGACGGCGCGTACGCGCTCGCCGGCGGCATCTCCATGGTGGCGGCCGCGGTGGCCCTGCTGCTGCGGCAGCCAGGACGGCCGCGGGCCCGGGGCATCGCCCCGAACCCGCAGCCGATCAGCCGCGAGGCCGTCTAGCGCCTCGGGCCCGCCCGGCCCGGCCGCGAGGGACCCTCGCTCAGCCCCGTCCGCCGCAGCGCAACGACCGCAGATAGCGGGCGGAGCGGCGGGCGGTGGTGAGCGAATCGGCGGGCTGGTCGTGCTCCACCATCCAGTGGTGGTCACGCCGCCCGCCATGGGTCTTGCCCACCGCGCTCAGGAAGCGGCGGTAGTCGATGTCACCGTCCCCGACGTCCACCATCCGGTAGCCGTCGGGGACGGTTTCGTCGTGCTCCCCGTCCTTGACGTGGAAGAGCGGATAGCGGTGCGGGGCCTTCAGGACGTAGTTCAGCGGCTCGAAGGGGGCCGGTGAGCCGTCGGCCTTCCTTCCGAAGCGGTACTGGGCCACATACGCCCAGTAGATGTCCATCTCCAGATGGACCAGGTCGGGGTCGGTCTCGGCGAGCAGCACGTCGTAGAGGCGGACGTCCGGCCGGTCGGTCGCGAAGGAGAACTCCTCGGCGTGGTTGTGCTGGTAGAACTTCATCCCGCGCGCCTTGGCGGCCGCGCCGTAGGTGTTGAACTCCTCCGCACAGCGCTTCCAGCCGTCCACCGTGGAGCCGTAGCGCCAGGGCCCGGAGGCGGTGCCCACATGCGGCAGGCCGAGCGCCTCGGCGTCGTCGAGCACCTGGGTGAGGTTGGTGGCGAAGGTGTACGCCTTCGGGTCGTCGGAGTAGTAGCCGACGTGGCTGCCGATACCGCGCAGCCCGTTGTCCCGCATCAGCCGCTTGAGCTGTTTGAGGGTGATGTCGCCGGTGCCTTGGGTGTATCCGGCGAACTCCACCTGGTCGTAGCCGTACCGGGCCAGTTCCTCGAAGACACCGGCGAAGCCGATGGACTGCACCTGGTCGCGGAGGGTGTAGAGCTGGATGCCGAGGTGGCCGCGGGGCACCAGCGGGCCGCCCCGGCCCTTGGGGGCCGACGTGGTGGTGGTGCCCGGCTGGGCGGCCATGGCGGTGCCGGTGCCGAGCAGACCGGCTGCCGTGGCGCCCGCGGCGACGCCGAGGAATCCGCGGCGGCGGAGGGTCTCGGCGAGTTCGGGGTTGTCCTGGGCCCTCTTCACGGGGTGTCTCCTTCGGTTGCGTTCGTCAGGCCGGCGAGGCGGAGGAGCAGGTTCTTGACGTCGGTGGCGGCCACTTCGCCGCGCACCGCGCCGGGCTGGGAGCAAAGGAGGACGGGTCCGTCCTCCTCGCGGTCCGGGAGGCGGCCGTGGCTGCCGCGCACCGGGGCCGGATCGAGCGGGACGACGGCCATGCGGTAGCGCATCCCCGTCTTCTTGCGGGCCAGCGCGGTGGCGGCCCGCACCCGCACATAGGGGTCCTTGGGGTCCATGAACAGCTCGGCCGGGTCGTAGCCGGGCTTGCGGTGGATCTCCACCAGCTGGGCGAAGTCGGGGGCGCGGGCGTCGTCGAGCCAGTAGTAGTACGTGAACCAGGCGTCCGGCGCGGCCACCGCGACCAGTTCCCCGGAGCGGGGGTGGTCCAGGCCGTGGGCCTTCTTGCCCTCGTCGTCGAGGAGTTCGGCGACGCCGGGCAGTCCGGCCAGGGCGGCGCGGGTGGCGTCCAGGTCTTCCGCGCGGCGCACATACACATGGGCGAGCTGGTGGTCGGCGACCGCGAAGGCGCGGGAGGCGCCGGGGTCGAGGTACTCCATGCCGTCCTGGGTGTGCACCTCCAGCAGCCCGGCGCGGCGCAGCGCCCGGTTGATGTCCACCGGCCGGGAGACCCGGGTGATGCCGTACTCGGAGAGCGCCACGACGGTGCGGCCGCGGGCTGCGGCGTCGTCGAGCAGCGGGCCGAGGGCGGTGTCGAGTTCGGCGGCGGCGGAGTGGGCGCGGGGGTCGTCGGGGCCGTACCGCTGGAGGTCGTAGTCCAGGTGCGGAAGGTAGGTCAGCACCAGATCGGTGGGGCTGGTGCGCAGGATGTGGCGGGTGGCGTCGATGATCCACTGCGAGGAGACCAGGCCCGCGCCGGGCCCCCAGAAGTGGAAGAGGGGGAAGGTGCCGAGCTTCGCGGTGAGTTCGTCGTGCAGCGCGGGCGGCCGGGTGTAGCAGTCCGGCTCCTTGCGGCCGTCGGCGTAGTAGACCGGGCGCGGGGTGACGGTGATGTCGGTGTCCGAGCCCATCGCGTACCACCAGCAGATGTTGGCCACGGTGTAGCCCGGGTGGGCGCGGCGGGCGGCGTCCCACAGCTTGTCGCCGCCGACCAGTCCGTTGTGCTGCCGCCACAGCAGCACCTCGCCCATCTCGCGGAAGTACCAGCCGTTGCCGACGATGCCGTGCTCGGCGGGGGTGGTACCGGTGAGGAACGTCGACTGGGCGGCGCAGGTGACGGCGGGCAGCACGGTGCCCAGCGCGGCGCGCGAGCCGGAGCGGCCGAGCGCCCTGAGGCGCGGCATGTGGTCCAGCAGCCGTGGGGTGAGCCCGACGACGTCGAGGACGAGGAGGGGGGTGGGGCCGGTCCCGGCGCTCCTGTCGCTCAGGTCGCTCAGGTCGCTCATGGCAGCTCCTTGAGGCCGAGGTCGGTCAGCAGATCGCGGGCGAGGGCGAGTTCGGCGGCGATACCGTCGGCGAGCCGGTCGCGGGTGCGCGGGCGCAGCTCGGGCGGCAGCGCCTGCCAGGTGTAGGTCTCCACTTCGAGGTGGCGGGTCAGCGGGGCGGGCCCACCGACGAGACGGGCCAGGACGTCGGCGAGCACCGGGAGGGTGGAGGTGAGCGGGGGCTCGGGCGGTGCGTGCAGCGGAACGTGGAAGTGGGACCGCCAGGGCGCGGTGTCCGCGAGCCCGCCGCCGAGCGCCTGGTCGAGGTCGTCGGTGCCGGTGACGCCGCCCTCGGGCGCCCGGGTGCGGGTCTGGTGCAGGAAGCGGGGCTCGGCGAAGGCCGCGAGTGCCTCCCGTACGGCGGGCCGCCCCGGGTCCTCGGCGTGCAGCGCGGCGGACAGCTGCGCCTTGACGACCGGGACCCCGGCGGCGGTGAGCGCGTCTGTGGCCGTGTGCGGATCCTCGAACTGTGTCGCCAGATGGCAGGTGTCCAGGCAGACCCCGATGCGGTCCAGGGGCGGGCCGCCGGGCGCGGTGAGCGCCTCGATGGCCTGCGCGGTGGTCTCGACGGTGCAGCCGGGTTCGGGCTCCAGGCCGATGCGGACGGACCGGCCGGTGAGCTCCTCGATGGCGTCGAGCCGCTGGGCGAGGGTGGTGAGGTGGCGGCGGGCGGCGCGGGCGGCGTCGGCGTCGAAGGGTACGCGCCAGGCGAGCGGCAGGGTGGAGACGGAGCCGTCGGTGATGTCGTCGGGGAGCAGCGCGGCGAGCAGCCTGGCCAGATGGGTGGTGTGCTCCAGCCGCTCCGGATCGGTCCAGTCGGGCTTGTAGACGCGGTACTTGACCTCCTGGGCGCCGAACCCCTCGTACGGGAAGCCGTTGAGGGTGACCACTTCCAGGCCGCGGGTGTCCAGCGCGGTGCGCAGCCTGCGCAGTTCGGCGGGGTCGGCGCTCAGGGTGCGGGCGGCGTCGCGGGCCAGCCACAGGCCGATGCCGAGCCGGTCGCGGCCGAGGCGGCGGCGCACCGGTTCGCAGTGCAGCCGGAGCTGCTCCACGACGCCGTCGAGGTCTTCGGCGGGGTGGACGTTGGTGCAGTAGGCGAGGTGGACGGTGGAGCCGTCGGGGTGGCGGAAGCGCATGGGGTCCTCCTCACCGTTCCGTCGGCGTGGCGGCCGGGGCGCCGCCGCGCAGGATGGAGTTGCCCTCGTGGGTGGCGGTGGCCGCGGTCTCCTCGGCGTCGAGGTCCAGGTCAAGGCGGCCGCTGAGCCCGTAGAACGCCACCGGGTTGCGCCACAGCACGAGGTCGACGTCGTCCTCGGTGAAGCCTTCGGCGCGCATCAGGTCGCCGACCTTCCGGGTCTTGAGGGGGTCGCTCCTCCCCCAGTCGGCGGCGGAGTTGACCAGCACCTTCTCGGGCCCGTACGCGCGCAGGATCTCGACCATCCGCTCCTCGTCCATCTTGGTGACGGGATAGACCGAGAAGCCCAGCCAGCAGCCGCTGTCCTTGGCCTCCTTGACGGTGGTCTCGTTGAGGTGGTCCACGAGGACGCGGTCCGGGGGCAGCGCGGACTCCCCGACGACGTCGAGGGTGCGGCGCAGCCCGGCCAGCTTGTCGCGGTGCGGGGTGTGGACGAGGGCGGGCAGCCCGTGGTCGGCGGCGAGCTGCAACTGGGCGGCGAGGGCGGTGTCCTCGGCGGGGGTCATCGAGTCGTAGCCGATCTCGCCCACGGCCACGACGCCGTCCTTGACGAGATAGCGGGGCAGCTCGTCCAGGACCGGGACGCAGCGCGGGTCGTTGGCCTCCTTGGGGTTGAGCGCGAGGGTGCAGTGGTGGGCGATCCCGTGCTGGGCGGCCCGGAAGGGCTCCCAGCCGAGGAGGGAGTCGAAGTAGTCGTAGAAGCTGGCGGGCGAGGTGCGGGGTTGCCCGAGCCAGAAGGACGGCTCGACGAGGGCGCGCACCCCCGCGGCGTACATGGCCTCGTAGTCGTCGGTGGTCCGGGAGGTCATATGGATGTGGGGATCGAAGATGCGCATCAGGACTCCTCGCGGGTCAGGGCGCGGGGCGCGCCGGGCAGGGCGCGGGTCATGGCCAGTACGCGGTCGAGGTCGCCGGGCACGGGGCGCCCGGCGGCGGTGCGCTCACGGGCGTAGTCGTCGAGCATGCGGCCCAGCTCGCCGTCCCCCTGCGCCCGCCGCTCCCAGTCGGCCACGGCGGTGAGGGGCACGCCCGTGAACAGGCACTTGAGCACGGCCTGCCGCCAGCTGTGCGGCGAGAGGTGGAGAGCGGCGTACGGCCCGACGGCGGCGGCCACGAGCCGGGTGTCGTTGGTCCGCAGGGCGTCCTCGACGAGCGGTACGGCGTCGGGCCCGGCGAAGAGTCCGAGATGCGGAAGCGCCCGCAGCACGGCCCGGCGCTCGGCGCCCGTGCCGTGCGCGTACAGCCTCGCGACGGTGGGCGCGTCCGCGCGCGCGGCGTGGAGGATGAGGACGCGGGCGGCGTCGGGGAGGTCGTGGGGGGCGAGGTGGTCGGCGGCGATCGTCTCGGTTGGGGCGGCCTGTTCGGCCGGGTGGCCCCGGCCGGGAGGGCCGCCGGGGGTGCGGGGAGCGGCCTCGCTGGGCCCGGCGGCCTCGCTGGGCCCGGCGGCCTCGCTGGGCCCGGCGGCGGGGGTGGGCCCGGAAACGGCAGCGGGGCTGTCGCTCGCGGGCCGGTCGGTGGCGGTGGACCGGCCGGTCATGGTGGCGGGTTGGGGGGTGCGGACGTGGCGGCCCGCGGAGGCGAAGTCCAGCTCCCAGCGGGCGGGGCCGGACGCGTCCGGGCACGGTCCGGATTTCGCCGCGTCCGTCAGGGCGCTGTCCAGCCAGGCGCGGCCTGCCTCGTCCAGGCGATGCTCCACGGCGGCGCGGAGCTCGGTCACGGTCAGCATCGGACGCCTCCCTCGATCGCGGTCCGTTCGGTGTCCTTGAGAGCATCCTTGGGGGCGTCCTTGGGGGCGTCCGCGAGGGCGTCCTTGAGGGCGTCCTTGAGGAACCGTAGGGAGGCGCGGGCCAGTTCGGGACCGGCGTGTGAGTGGCGGGGCAGCTCGACGCCGACGAGACCCCGGTACCCGGCGGCGCGCAGCGCCTCCAGCACCGGCGGAAAGTCGATCTCCCCCTCGCCGAACGGCAGATGCTCATGCACCCCGCGCCGCATGTCCTCGATCTGCACATGCCGCACCCAGGGCGCCGCCGCGCGGACGCATTCGGCGGGCGGGTCGGGTTCCAGGCACTGGCAGTGGCCGATGTCGAGGGTGAGACCGAGGGCGGCCGGATCGCCGAGTGCCGTGCGCAGCCGGTGGAACCCGGCGAGGTCGGCGAGGAGATGCCCCGGCTCCGGCTCGATCGCGAGGGAGACGCCCACCGCCCCGGCGGCCACGACCACCGGCCCGAGGGCGTCCGCCAGCCGCCGCCACGCCGTCTCCCCGGACTCACCGGGCGGCAGCACCCCGCTGAAGCAGTGCACGGCCGGGGCCCCGAGGTCCGCCGCCACCCGCACGGCCCGCAGCAGCAGATCGATTCGGGCGCCGCGGGCCTCGGGGTCCGGATCGAGCAGGGTGGGGTGGTGCTTGCGCCGGGCGTCGAGCACATACCGGGCACCGGTCTCGATCGCGACGCCGAGGCCGAGCCGCTCGAGGTCACGGGCGACGCGGCGGGTGCGGGCGGCGAGGTCCGGGGCGAGCGGGTCGAAGTGCATATGGTCGAGCGTGAGCGAGACGCCGTCGTAGCCGAGGTCGGCGAGGAGCGTGAGGGCGTCGCTCAGCCGGAGGTCGGTCAGACCGTTGGTGCCGTAGGCGAAGCGCAGGGATTCCGGGGTGGGGTGGCCGGGGTCGCCGGTGCGGCTCATGTCGCGCTGACCTTTCTCGACAGCCGTCGGGCGACGGGCATGAGCGCGAGCAGCCCCGCGGCCGTACGGTGCGCCCCGGCGCGGGAGGCGAGCACGGCCTGAAGCGGGATCATCGCGCGGATGCCGCTGCCGACGGCACGCTGGAGGAGGTACGGGGACGGGTTGAGCGCGGCATGCGCCAACGGCCGGGCGACCGTGGCCAGGTACCCGCCCGCGAGGACGACCCCCGCGAAGCGGCTGACCGCCGCGCCCGGCGAGGGGACGCTCCGGGGCAAGGCGCCCCCGGCACGGCCGCCCACGAGGCCGAACCCGGCCACGGCGGCGATGCGGCCGACCGGACGCGTACGTTCGGC
>NZ_BAAAIF010000064.1:0-62757 GCF_039525925.1 Streptomyces javensis
CACCGGGCCCAGCGGGTCGCGCCCGTCGCACGCCCGCGCCCTCGTCCGGGCGGCTCGGTGCGAAGAGATACGCGCACAGCGCGGTCCGTGCGTGATGGCCGCGGTCAGCTGAGGCCCTGGCGGCAGTCCGGCCCCGTGCCCGGACCGCCGCCGTCCTCCCCCGCGCACCGCACCCCGTCGAAGTCCCCCAGCGCGATCCGCGAGAAGTTGCGCAGCGAGTCCGTCCCCGGCGCGAAGTAGCCGGTGTGCCCGTGGGCGCTCTCGGAGGAGACCACCCGGGCGCCGAAGGACGGATCGGTCGGGTCGTCGCCGTGGCCCAGGCCCAGGAAGTCATAGCCGGTCACCCGCCGGATCCAGTCGGTGCGGTCGCGCGCCGCCCAGACCCGGGCCCCGGTGCGCAACGACTCGGCGCTGTCCGCGCGCATCCCCGGGCTGCCCAGTACCACCAGATCGGAGACGCGGGCGCGGTCCATCGCGGAGGCGGCGAGACCGCAGACCACCGAGCCGTAGCTGTGGCAGAAGACGGCGGGCGGGGCGTCGGCGGTGGCCGCGGTGGTCACGGCGAGCCCGGCCAGGAACCGGTCCAGGCGGGGCGCGCCCGCCTCGGCCAGCCGGCTGGTGGCGGCGTCCGGGCCCAGCCCGACCGGGGTCGTGTAGCCGACCCAGGCGATGACGGCGGT
The DNA here is from genome assembly GCF_039525925.1 of Streptomyces javensis. NCBI lineage: Bacteria > Bacillati > Actinomycetota > Actinomycetes > Kitasatosporales > Streptomycetaceae > Streptomyces > Streptomyces javensis. The sequence continues at coordinate 681 of NZ_BAAAIF010000064.1, forward strand.
CGGGGTCGCGGGCGCGTCCTCCGCCATCTGGGCCCGCAGCGACCGGGCCATTCCGGCCGGGGCGCCGTACGGGTCGCCCGTGCGATCGAAGTCGTCCAGGTCGATGTCCGAGCCGGGCACGATCACGGCCGTGCGGCGGGCCGCCGCCAAGTCCCCGTACACCTCCGCCACCTGGCCGCGCCCGCGCGGATCGAAGGCGAGGATCTGACGGCCGGGCCTCAGCAGCGCCGCGTACCGCTCGGCGAGCGGGCTCTCCGGGTCGGCCTCGCGCTCCTTGTGCCAGGCGGCCCGGATCGCCCGGGCGTTGGCCTCGTACCGAAGGCTCAGCGGTGCCCCGTCCAGATTGCCGACCACCTCGGGGTGCCGGATGACCAGTGCCTTCCGCTGGACCTCGGTGAGCCGGTCGAAGAACCGGGCGATCCCGGCGGGCGAGACGGTGGCCGGGTCGGGCAGCTCGCGCCCGGCCCCGCCCAGCGAATGGTCCGCCAGCCACGCGGCGGTCCCCGGCGGCGGCCCGGTGATGGCCTGCTCCTCGTGGGCCACGGTCCAGCCGGCCGTCCCCGCCATGACGGTGATGGTGAGCGCCGCGGTGATCAGGCGTCGTGCGTAGTGCCTGGTGCGTAGCGTCTGGGACATGGCGGCGGCTTTCCCTCTTCCGTCAGCGGTTCCGGCGGTGGTTCCGGCCGTGGTTCCATCGGTGGTTCCGGCGGTGGAACCGGCGGTGGTTCCGTCGGTGGCGGAGGGAAAGGTAGAGAGGCGTCGGGTGGCGGTACGTCACCCCCCGGTGCCAAGTGGGATGTCATACCCCAGTAGGGGGTGGCCGCCCGGCCGGGGTCACTGACCCGGTGTCACCAGGCCCGATTCATAGGCGAAGATCACCGCCTGGGCGCGGTCGCGCAGCCCCAGCTTCGCCAGCACCCGGCCGATGTGGGTCTTCACCGTCTGCTCCGCGAGCACCAGCGACTCGGCGATCTCCTGGTTGGACAGGCCACGGGCGATCAGCTCCAGCACCTCGGTCTCACGCGGCGTCAGCCCGCTGCGCCGCAGCGCCGGGCCGTCGCGGCGCGGGGCGGGGCGCTGGCGGGCGAAGTCGGCGATCAGCCGGCGGGTGACGGACGGGGCGAGCAGCGCCTCGCCCGCCGCCACCACCCGGACCGCGGAGATCAGATCGGCCGGCGGGGCGTCCTTCAGCAGAAAGCCGCTGGCCCCGGCGCGCAGCGCCTCGTAGACGTAGTCGTCCACGTCGAAGGTGGTGAGCATCAGGACCTTGGGCCGGTGGGTGACCCCGCGCGGCGGGTCCAGCAGCTGCCGGGCCGCCTCGAGCCCGTCCATCTCGGGCATCCGGACGTCCATCAGCACCACATCGGGGTGGCTGCGGCGGCTGACCTCCACGCCCTCCCGCCCGTCCGGCGCCTCGCCGACGACGTCGATATCGCTCTGCGCGGCGAGCAGGGCGGCGAACCCCGCCCGCACCATCGCCTGGTCGTCGACGATGATCACCTTGATGGTCATGAAGGGTCCGTCTCTTCGAGGTCTACCAGGGGGAGGCGGGCCGCGACGCGGAAGCCGCCGTCGGGCAGCGGGCCGGTGTCGAGCATGCCGCCGACGAGCCGTACGCGCTCGACCATGCCGACGAGGCCGTGGCCGGTGCCGCTGGTCTCCAGGGGCTTGGTGGGCGCGCTGTGGGCCGGGCCGTTGACCACCAGCAGGGTCAGCGCCGAGCCGTCCTCAGCGGAGATGGCCACGCGGGTGGTGGCGCCCGGTGCGTGGCGCACCACATTGGCCAGCGCCTCCTGCACGATGCGGTACGCGGACAGCCCCACCGCCTGCGGCAGCGGTTCGAGCTCGGCCACGTCGTCCGCGATGGTCAGCGTGGTCGGTATCCCGGCCCGTACGGTCGCCTCGACCAGCTGGGGCACCTGCCGCAGCCCCGGCTGCGGCGCCCGCTCCCCGCGGGTCTCCTCGCTGCGCAACACGCCCAGCAGCCGCCGCATTTCGGCGAGCGACTCGCGGGCGGTGGCGGCGATGGTGGAGAACTCCCGCTCCGCCTCGGAGGGCAGCCCGCCGATCCGGTACGGGGCGCTGTCCGCCTGGACGGTGATCACCGACATGTGGTGGGCCACCACGTCGTGCAGTTCACGGGCGATCCGGGTGCGCTCCTCCAGCAGGGTGCGATGGGCCCGTTCGGCCTCGCTGATCGTCTCCTGCTCGGCCAGCCGCCGCTGGGCGTCCCCGCGCTCGCGCAGCGCCCCGGCGACGAGCAGCACCACGCCGCTGAGCACGAACAGCACCACATTGCTGCCGTTGCTCTTGTCCGGGAAGGCCATGCCGAGCGCCAGTCCCGCGGTGCCGGTGACCAGCCACACCGCCACCAGGGTGCGGCGCGGTTCGCGCAGCGCGAGGGCGAGCAGCAGGAAGAGATAGCCGATGATGGCGCCCGGCAGCCAGGGCCACACCCGGTTCTCCAGGTGGTCCGCGGTGCCGAGCACCACCAGGGCGCAGACCAGGTCGGCGAGGAAGACGATCCACCACGCCTGGAGGGGGCGGGTGACGGACAGCAGCAGCGGGCTGCCCTGGACGATGCCGAGCAGCGTGGCGACGCCGCCGCCCACCCCGTAGTCGTTGGTGAGCAGCTGGGCGGTGGTGGGCACCAGGATCGTGGTGAGGATCATCGCCACGCCGTACGGCACCCTGCGCAGCCACCTCCTGGGCGACCGGGCGAACAGCGGCGTCGCCGGATAGCTGGGGGTCACCAGGGCCCGGGCGAGGCCGCCCGCCTGCCGCCGGGCGGCCCTGGGCAGGCTCTCGTGGGCGGTGGAGGAGGCGCCGGCCGATGGGGCGCCGGCCGATGGGGCGCCGGCCGTCTCGCCGGCCGGTGCGGAGGAGGGACCGGACACTTACAGCTCCGCCAGCAGCTCGGCCTTCTTCGCGCTGAACTCGTCGTCGGTCAGCAGCCCTGCCGTGTGCAGCTCGCCCAGATGACGGATGCGCTCGGCGATGTCGGCGGGGTCGCGGCGCGGGGCGGCGGCCCGGTTCGGGGCCGGGGCGCCCTCGGCGCACGGCACGGGGGAGGAGGCCCGTATGGCCTCCAGGACGGCCGCGGCGAACGGCAGCGACTGGTGGACGAGGCCGTAGCCCATCCCGAAGACGACGGCCGCCGGGTCCCGGTCGGGGCGGTCGGCGGGCTGGTCCTCGGTGGAGCGCCGCAGCAGCCGCAGATAGCCGTGGCCACCGCCCTTGGGGGTGACCTTGCCGGTGCCGTTCCTGGCCGTGCCGTCCTTGGCGGAACCCCCTTTGGCTCCACCGGCCTTGGCGGAGCCCTCCTTGGGGACGGTGCCCGCCGAGCCCCGGCTCTCCGGCGAACGCCACTCCACACCGGTGAGTTCGTCGATCCGGAAGCGCTGGTCCCCGACCTTCCACTTCTCCGAGGAGGCGCCGGTCCAGAACCAGCGGAAGGAGATGGCCTTGCCGTCGAAGGACGCCTTGCCGTCGTACGCCTTGAAGGACAGCGGCGCCGGGGGCACGGTCACCAGATGCGCCTCGGCCGCGGTGTCCGCCTCGGGGCCGAGGGACTCGCGTATCCGCTCGGCGTAGTAGTCGGCGAGGGTCTCCCGCTCGGCCGGCAGCACCAGCCGGTACGGGTCGTACGCCTCCTTGAGCTGACCGTCGGCGGCGTCCATCAATGGGTCGGCGCCCGGTCTCGGCACGGCGCGCAGCACCACCGTGCCCCGTTTGCCCACGGCGAGTTCCACCCCGGACAGCGCCTCGAAGGGGATGCGGCGTTCGCCGAGCGCCTGGAGCAGCTTCGGCGTGCGGATCCCCCGTTCGAAGCGGATGAGCATGGAGTCGGTGTCGAACTCCCAGACGGTCTGAAAACCGGCCAGCACATCACCCATGCGGCTCATCGTATGCGGCGGTGGCCCGCCCGTCCCCCTTTGAGGCTACGCGCGTCACTAGAGTTTCCGGTGTTTATGCCGGGCGTCAGCGTAGCCCCGCGACGCAGTCGTCGCCGTCGCCGCAGCTCACGGACTGGACAGCACCGATTCCCACCCGCGCGAAGTTGTCCAGGCTGGTCGTGCCCGGTTCGAAGTATCCGGCGTGTCCATCGGCCCCGTCCGCGGCCAGCACCCGGGCGCCGAAGCCGGAGGAGACCGGGTCCGCGCCATGGCCGAGCCCGCCGAACTCCAGATGCGGAATGTCCTCGATCCAGTCGCCGGAGTCGCGCATCGCCCACACCCGGGCACTGGTGCCCAGGTCGGAGACGTGACTGGCGCGCATCCCGGGGCTGCCGGCCACCGCGATGTCGGTGACCTTGGGCGGCAGATCGCGGGCGGCGACCCCGCACACCACCGAGCCGTAGCTGTGGCACATCAGCGAGACCCGGGAGAGCGCGGGCAGCGCGTTGACCAGCGCGCGCAGCCGCACCGCGCCCTGGGCGGCCAGCTTGCCGGTGGCCGCGTCCATGCCGATCCCGGCCGGGGTGGTGTAGTCGGCCCAGGCGATGACGGCGGTCTTGGTGTCCGGGGCGTCGGCCCGCTCATTGTCGTAGAGGGCGCGGGCCATTCCGACCGTGGCGGTGTACGGGCGCTCGGTCTTCTGGAACGTCAGGATGTCGGTGTCCACGCCCGGCACCACGATCGAGACCCGGTTGGCGTGGGCGAGGTCGCCGAAGACCTCGGCGGCCCGCCCGGCGCCCGAGGGGTCGAAGGAGAGGATCTGCCGCCCGGAGCCCAGCAGGTCCTCGTAGCGGTGCATCCGGCGTGTCGCGTCCGAGCGGCCCATCGGGGTGAGCCGCGGGTCGTGGATCCGCTTGCGCTCATCGGCGCGCGCCTTGAGCAGGGCGACGCGGTTGGCGCGGTAGCGCAGGGCCACCGGCGCGCCGTTGAGATTGCCCACGGCCAGCGGATAGCGCCGCACCACCCGGTCCGTCTGGACCTTGGTGAGCGAGCCGAACCAGCGGCCGAGGGTGCGCGGCGAGCCGTACGGATCGGGCAGTGCGCGGCCGCCGAGCGATCCGTGGCGCCAGGCGTCCATTGACGCGGAGAGCGCGTCCGGGGCTCCTCTGTGGCTCCGTACGGCCGTCCAGCCGGTGGTGGCGAGGAGGACGAAGACCACCGCCAGCGCGAGCAGGGCGCGCCAGGCGGTGGAACCGGGGGAGGGGGAGCCGAGCTCCGAGAAGGAAGTCACCGCGGGACACCCTAGGAGAAGCGCGGCGCCGCGTGCCAAATCCCGTGATTCATATCACGTTTGAAAGCAGGAATGCTTGGGAGCTATGCCGGAATTGATGCTACTTGTCCCATTTTTCGGCGAGGGCGGGGCCCACGTAATCAAGATGGAACGCGGTGAGGTCTCGCAATGTGACGACGCTGCTGTCCTCCTCGCCCTCGGTCCACAGCTTCCCGGCCACCCGGATCACCCCGCCGAACATCGCGACCACCAGCCGCGGCCGCGGGTCGGTGTCGATGTCCAGCCCCTCGCGGCGGGCGATCTCGCGCGCCAGCCGCTCCTCCATCTCCGCGGTGCGGCGCAGATGGACCGCGAGCAGGCTCGGCGTGGACTCGATCACCCGGTACATCCGCATATGGAGCTCGGGCGGCACCAGCTGCTCGATGGCCTCCCCGATGTTCCCCCAGGCGCCGAGGATCGCGCCGCGCAGCGCGGCCAGCGGCGCCTCGCCCGCGGGGCGTCCGCACAGGGCGGCGAAGAAGTGGCACTCGGCCGCCTCCTGGCTCGCGAAGGCGACCTCCTCCTTGTTGGCGAAGTACCGGAAGAAGGTGCGCTGGGAGACCTCGACGGCCTCGGCGATCTCGTCGACCGTCGTCCGCTCGTATCCCTGACGGGTGAACAACTCCAGTGCGGAGCGCACCAGGGCGCTTCGCGTCCGCTGCTTCTTGCGCTCGCGCAGCCCGGCCGGTGGCGGCGTCGTCGTGTCCGCCGCTGCCTCGTCCGTCGTCACCTATCGGCTCGCTTTCTACCGGTGTGGGGCCGCGTTGCGGCTGCTCAGGATACCTGTGACAAAAACGTCAGTTACCGGCGGATGAATCGGTTTGTCAATTGTCAGACGCTGACATTAGCCTCCGGTCATGACCTCTTCGACCACCGTCGCCGATTCGGCGTCGGAACCTCCCATAGCCGATGCCCCGAAGGGGCTTCGGGGTCATCCATGGCTGACGCTTCTCACCGTCGCCCTCGGCGTGACGATGGTCGCCCTCGACGGCACCATCGTCGCCATCGCCAACCCGGCCATCCAGAAGGACCTCGGCGCCTCGCTCGCCGATGTGCAGTGGATCACCAATGGCTATCTGCTGGCCCTCGCCGTCGCGCTGATCACGGCGGGCAAGCTGGGTGACCGCTTCGGCCACCGGCAGACCTTCCTCATCGGCGTCGTCGGCTTCGCCGTCTCCTCGGCGGCCATCGGCTTCTCCGGCGAGGTGTCGCTCGTCGTGGCGTTCCGGGTGCTTCAGGGCCTGTGCGGCGCGCTGCTGATGCCCGCGGCGCTCGGGCTGCTGCGCGCCACCTTCCCCGCCGAGAAGCTCAACATGGCCATCGGCATCTGGGGTGCGGTGATCGGTGCCTCCACCGCCGCCGGGCCCATCGTCGGCGGACTGCTCGTCGAGCACGTCAACTGGCAGTCGGTCTTCTTCATCAACGCGCCCGTCGGCGTGCTGGCCGTGGTGCTGGGGCTGCTGCTCCTGGTGGACCACCGTGCCGAGAAGGCCCCGCGGTCCTTCGACATCCCCGGCATCGTGCTGCTGTCCGGTGCGATGTTCTGCCTCATCTGGGCGCTGATCAACGCCGCCGACTGGCACTGGGGCGACCAGCGCACGCTGCTCTTCCTGGGCCTGGCGGCGGTCTGCTTCGCCGTCTTCGTCTTCTGGGAGAACCGGACGCCGGAGCCGCTGCTGCCGCTGAGCATGTTCCGCTCGGTGCCGCTGAGCGCGGGCACCGTGCTGATGGTGCTGATGGCCTTCGGCTTCATGGGCGGGCTGTTCTTCGTCACCTTCTATCTCCAGAACGTGCACGGGATGAGCCCCGTCGACAGCGGGCTGCGGCTGCTGCCGCTCACCGCGATGATGATCGTCGCCTCGCCGCTGGCGGGTGCGCTGATCACCAAGTTCGGGCCGCGGACGCCGCTGGTCGGCGCCATGACGATCACCGCCGTCGCGATGTTCGGCCTCTCCCGGCTGGACGCGGACAGCGGCGGTCTCGAGATGGCCGTGTGGTTCGCCCTGCTGGGCCTCGGCCTCGGCCCGGTCATGGTCGGCGCCACCGAGGTCATCGTCGGCAACGCCCCGATCCAGCACGCCGGTGTGGCCGGCGGCCTTCAGCAGGCCGCGATGCAGGTCGGCGGCAGCCTCGGTACGGCCGTCCTGGGCGCGGTCATGGCGGGCCGGGTGGACAGCGCGCTGCCGGAGAAGTGGGCGGGCGCCGGGCTGCCGCCGATGCCCAAGGGCGCGGAGTCCAAGGCTTCGGACGCCGTCGAGGTCGGTATCGCCCCCGTTCCCAAGGGCACTCCGCCGGAGGTCGCGGGCAAGATCACGGCCGTCGCGCATGACACCTTCGTGTCAGGGATGGGGCTCGCCTTCACGGTGGCCGCCGTCGTCTCGGTGGTCGCGGCGCTGGTCGCGGCCTTCACCAAGCGCGGTGAGAACGCGGACGCGTCCGGGGGCGCCGTCCACATCTGAACCCTCGCGGTCAACCCCCTATCAGGGTGGACCTTGATCGACCCCATGGTGGCGAACGGGAGCCGACGGACAGTCTGGCTCCCGTTCTGTTCTTTCCACACGGGGAGCGAAATCGTTATGCGTAAGATCATTACAGCCGCCGTCTCGGCGCTGGCCCTCACCGCCACCCTGGCCCCGGCCGCGCTCGCGGCTCCGCCGCGGCTGGGGAACTGCGCCGCCGGGCAGCTGTGTCTGTGGCGGAGCGGCGGCTTCACGGGGGCGCGGCAGACCCATGAACTGGCCGACGTGGACATCGAAAGCTGCGTCCCCCTGCCATCCGGCACCACGGCCGCGTCCCTGGCGAACCGCACGGGGCGCCCGGTGACGGCCTATCAGAGCCGTGAATGCGCCGAGACGGCGGAGTTCCACACGTACCCCACCGGCACCTGGTCCCCCGAAACCCCGTACCAGGTCCGCGCCTTCAAAATCTGGGAACGCTGACCGGGCCAGGGCCAGGGCCCGGGTCGGGGGCCTGATCGTTCCCCGACCCGCCCCTTCCCGAACCAGGGGGCGTCGCCCCTGGACCCCCGCCGCCGCCCACGGTGGCAGCCGATCCGGCCGACTCCGCCGCCATCGGCGGCGACGGATGCCGGGCGCGGCGCCCGGGGCGGAGCCCCAAGCCCGGGTCGGCCCCCGACGCCCGGGGACCGGGCCCGGGAATCTGCGATCCGGGGCGGAGCCCCTGGATCCTGTGGTGGTGGGGGGGCGGGGGCGCCATGCCCCCGCCCCCCCACCAACCCCCGGCGGGATCGGGGGACATGACGACGCGGGGCGGGCTGGACACCTCCAGCCCGCCCCGCGTCACGGCTCACCGCCGTCGTAGACGGCTACGCGTCGCCGCCCGCCGGGCCCGGGTCGGCGGCGGAGACGTCCAGGAGCTGGTAGCGGTCGATCGCCTGCTTGAGGGCAGAGCGGTCGATCTTGCCGTCGCGGGCCAGCTCCGTCAGGACGCCGAGCACGATCGACTCGGCGTCGATGTGGAAGAAGCGCCGCGCCGCGCCGCGGGTGTCGGCGAAGCCGAAGCCGTCCGCGCCCAGCGACTGGTACGTGCCGGGCACCCAGCGCGCGATCTGGTCGGGAACCGCACGCATCCAGTCGGAGACGGCCACCTTCGGGCCCTCCACGTCCGCGAGCTTGCGGGTGACGTACGGGACGCGCTGCTCCTCCTCCGGGTGGAGCAGATTGTGCTCCTCCACCTCGATGGCGTCCCGGCGCAGCTCGTTCCAGGACGTGGCCGACCAGACGTCCGCCTTGACGTTCCAGTCCTCGGCCAGGATGCGCTGGGCCTCGAGCGCCCACGGCACCGCGACCCCGGAGGCGAGGATCTGCGCCGGTACGGAGCCCTTCTCGCCCTGCCGGTAGCGGTAGAGGCCCTTGAGGATGCCCTCGCGGTCCACGTTCTCGGGCTCGGCCGGGTGCTGGATCGGCTCGTTGTAGACGGTGAGGTAGTAGAAGACGTCCTCACTGTTCTCGCCGTACATCCGGCGCAGACCGTCCTGGACGATGTGGGCGATCTCGAAGCCGAACGCCGGGTCGTACGCGACGACCGCCGGGTTGGTCGAGGCCAGCAGCTGGGAGTGGCCGTCCGCGTGCTGGAGGCCCTCACCGGTCAGGGTCGTACGACCGGCGGTCGCGCCCAGTACGAAGCCGCGCGCCAGCTGGTCGGCCATCTGCCAGAACTGGTCACCGGTGCGCTGGAAGCCGAACATCGAGTAGAAGACGTAGACCGGGATCAGCGGTTCGCCATGCGTGGCGTACGCGGAGCCCGCCGCGATCAGCGAGGCCGTACAGCCCGCCTCGGAGATGCCGTCGTGCAGCATCTGCCCGGTCGGCGACTCCTTGTAGGCCAGCAGCAGCTCACGGTCGACCGACTCGTACATCTGGCCCAGCGGCGAGTAGATCTTCGCCGAGGGGAAGAGCGAGTCCATGCCGAAGGTGCGGTACTCGTCGGGCGCGATCGGCACGAACCGCTTGCCGATCTCCTTGTCCCGCATCAGGTCCTTCAGCAGCCGGACGAACGCCATGGTGGTGGCGATCTGCTGCTGCCCGGTGCCCTTCTTCAGCGTGGCGTAGGTCTTGTCGCCCGGCAGCTGAAGCGGCTTGGCCCGCACGACACGGGTCGGCGCGTAGCCGCCCAGCGCCTTGCGGCGGTCGTGCATGTACTGGATCTCCTCCGAGTCCCGGCCCGGGTGGTAGTACGGCGGGAGGCCGGACTCCAGCTCCTTGTCGGGGATCGGCAGGTGCAGCCGGTCGCGGAAGCGCTTGAGGTCGTCGACCGTCAGCTTCTTCATCTGGTGGGTCGCGTTGCGGCCCTCGAAGTTCGGACCGAGCGTCCAGCCCTTGACGGTCTGCGCGAGGATCACCGTCGGCTGGCCCTTGTGGGCCTTGGCCGCCGAGTACGCCGCGTAGATCTTCTTGTGGTCGTGACCGCCGCGGCCCAGGTGCAGGATCTGGTCATCGGTCATGCCCTCGACCATCTTGCGCAGCCGCTGGTCATCACCGAAGAAGTGGTCGCGGATATAGGAGCCGGTCTCGGTCGCGTACGTCTGGAACTGACCGTCCGGCGTCGTGTTCAGCCGGTTGACCAGGATGCCGTCGCGGTCCTGCGCCAGCAGCGGGTCCCAGGTGCGGTCCCAGACCAGCTTGATCACGTTCCAGCCGGCGCCGCGGAACTGCGACTCCAGCTCCTGGATGATCTTGCCGTTGCCGCGCACCGGGCCGTCGAGCCGCTGGAGGTTGCAGTTGACCACGAAGGTCAGGTTGTCCAGGCCCTCACGGGCGGCCAGGGAAAGCTGGCCGAGCGACTCCGGCTCGTCCATCTCGCCGTCGCCCAGGAACGCCCAGACGTGGGAGTTGGAGGTGTCGGCGATGCCGCGTGCCTCCATATAGCGGTTCATCCGCGCCTGGAAGATCGCACCGAGCGGGCCCAGGCCCATGGAGACCGTCGGGAACTCCCAGAAGTCCGGCATCGACCGAGGGTGCGGGTAGCTGGACAGCGCGTGACCGAGCTTGGACTTCTCCTGACGGAATCCGTCCAGGTGGTCCTCGCTCAGTCGGTCGAGCAGAAAGGCACGGGCGTAGATGCCGGGGGAGGCATGGCCCTGGAAGAAGATCTGGTCGCCGCTGTCGTGGTCCTTGCCACGGAAGAAGTGGTTGAAGCCCACGTCGTACAGCGAGGCGGACGAGGCGAAGGTGGCGATGTGGCCACCGACCCCGATGCCCGGGCGCTGCGCCCGGGAGACCATCACCGCCGCGTTCCAGCGGGTCGCGTTGAGGACCTTGCGCTCGATCTCCTCGTTGCCGGGGAAGAACGGCTCGTCCTTGGTGGCGATGGTGTTGACGTAGTCCGTGCTGCGCATCTCGGGCACGGCGACGCGCTTCGCGCGGGCGCGCTCGATCAGGCGAAGCATCAGGTAGCGGGCACGTTCCCGGCCTCGCTCATCGACGGCTGCGTCGAGCGAGTCGAGCCATTCCTGGGTCTCTTCGGGATCGAAGTCCGGGACCTGGCTGGGAAGGCCGCCAATGATGATCGGGTTGCGATCGGATCCGGAAGCCACGCTATTCCTTCGCTTTTCGGTCGTGCGGTGCACGGACATGGATTCGTGCTCTGCTGCTGTCGCGCCGCTCTCCATCGTGTACCTCGGGTACGGGATACGTCACCTCTACCGAGTGGTAACCAACACCAGGCGAGACGGGGCGCTCCGGCGGCCGTCTCACGTGCGACGGCCGAATCGCAACCTTACGCCCACGGCCGGGGTCGTCTGCGTACGACCGTTCGGCACGGGAGCGGCGTAGGGTGGCTAGACACACACGTAAGCCGGACATCCTCGGGCAATCCGGTCGGCCGCGCGTCGTTGCGTGTCGTTCCTCCATGATGGGAGTTGCGGCGACACGTCAACGTTTGGGCGGGATCGCTGGCCGGGTACTTGCGCGATCCGCCCGGCCCGTGTGGACTACGCCCAAGCCCTCGCGTACGCGCGCGGGGCGTACAGACTCGAAGAGTGAATGCAAGATGACAGGAGGCAATCCGTGAGCGCGACCGCGGACCACGCGGAGGAGCGGACCAACCCTGCCGCGAGGCTGGGTTTCCAGCCCGAACAGGTGGTCCAGGAGATCGGCTACGACGACGATGTCGACCAGGAGCTCCGCGAGTCCATCGAGGAGATCACCGGCCAGGAGCTCGTCGACGAGGAGTACGACGATGTGGCCGACGCCGTTGTGCTGTGGTTCCGGGAGGACGACGGCGATCTGACGGACGCGCTGGTGGACGCCATCCAGATGATCGACGACGGCGCGCCGGTCTGGCTGCTGACGCCCAAGACCGGCCGTGACGGCTATGTCGAGCCGAGCGACATCAATGAGGCGGCGACCACCGCCGGCCTGTCCCAGACCAAGAGCTTCAACGCGGGCAAGGACTGGACGGGCAGCCGCCTGGTCACGCCCAAAGCCGCGCGCAGCGGCAAGCGCTGAGGCCGGCGAATCCACACCCCAGAGCCCCCCTCCGTTCCCTTACGGAGGGGGGCTCTGAGCGTAGGCTGGGCCGCGCAGTACATGATCAATTCAAACCTTGATCAATGCGAAGCCCGGTCATGTCGAACATGATCTTCCGAATGTGAATGAAGGGATGGCTCCCATGGCGATAGAGGTCGGCGCGAAGGCCCCCGACTTCCAGCTGAAGAACCAGCACGGCGAGTCGGTCAGGCTCTCCGACTTCCGGGGCGAGAAGAGCGTCGTGCTGCTCTTCTACCCGTTCGCCTTCACCGGTGTGTGCACCGGCGAGCTGTGCGCGCTCCGCGACGAGCTGCCGAAGTTCGTCAACGACGACGTGCAGCTGCTCGCGGTCTCCAATGACTCGCCCTTCAGCCTGCGCGTCTTCGCCGAGCAGGAGGGCCTGGAGTACCCCCTGCTGTCGGACTTCTGGCCGCACGGCGAGACCAGCCGCGCCTACGGCGTCTTCGACGAGGACAAGGGCTGCGCGGTGCGCGGCACCTTCGTGATCGACAAGGAGGGCGTGGTCCGCTGGACGGTCGTCAACGGCCTGCCCGACGCCCGGGACCTCAACGACTACGTCAAGGCCCTGGAAACCCTGTAGCCGAGGCCGGCGAAACCCTGTGGCCAAGGCCCGGCGAAACCCTGTGGCGGCCGGGAACCGCTCACTAGGATCGACGCGTTGATCCTGATGGGAAACCTTTGATGAAGGGGCACGCAGTGCTCCTGACGAACCTTTTTTGGGAGGACTCGTGGGAGTCAGCCTCAGCAAGGGCGGCAACGTCTCGCTGACCAAGGAAGCCCCGAACTTGACCGCGGTCGTCGTGGGGCTCGGCTGGGACGCCCGTACCACCACGGGCACGGACTTCGACCTCGACGCCAGCGCCCTGCTGACCAACGCCGAGGGCAAGGTCGGCAACGACCAGAACTTCGTCTTCTTCAACAACCTCAAGAGCCCCGACGGCTCGGTGGAGCACACCGGTGACAACCTCACCGGTGAGGGCGAGGGCGACGACGAGCAGATCAAGGTGAACCTGGCGGGTGTCCCCGCCGATGTCGCCAAGATCGTCTTCCCGGTGTCGATCTACGACGCCGAGACCCGTCAGCAGAGCTTCGGCCAGGTGCGCAACGCCTTCATCCGCGTGGTGAACCAGGCCGACGGCAATGAGCTCGCCCGCTACGACCTCTCCGAGGACGCCTCGACCGAGACCGCCATGGTCTTCGGCGAGCTGTACCGGAACGGCGCGGAGTGGAAGTTCCGCGCCATCGGCCAGGGGTACGCCTCGGGTCTGCGCGGCATCGCGCAGGACTTCGGCGTCAACGTCTGAGCGACGTCAGAGCGCCGTCGAGGGCCGCCGAAGGCCGTCGACAGGGCAGTCATTCCGGCGCCGCACCCCCCGCGCCCCAGGGGCAGGGGTGCGGCGCCGGACGCGTATCACCCATGCAACACCCGGGGAGGAAACAGCATCATGGGCGTCACACTCGCCAAGGGGGGCAATGTCTCCCTCTCCAAAGCCGCTCCCAACCTCACACAGGTGCTCATCGGCCTGGGCTGGGACGCGCGCTCCACCACCGGAGCGCCGTTCGACCTCGACGCCAGCGCCCTGCTGTGCCAGTCGGGGCGGGTGCTCGGCGATGAGTACTTCATCTTCTACAACAACCTCAAGAGCCCCGAGGGCTCCGTCGAGCACACCGGCGACAACCTCACCGGCGAGGGCGAGGGTGACGACGAGTCCCTGCTGATCGATCTGGGCAAGGTCCCGGCCGAGGTCGACAAGATCGTCTTCCCGGTCTCCATCCATGAGGCCGAGGCCAGGCGCCAGACGTTCGGGCAGGTCAGCAACGCCTTCATCCGGGTGGTGAACCAGGCGGACGGCCAGGAGCTGGCCCGCTACGACCTCTCCGAGGACGCCTCCGGCGAGACCGCGATGATCTTCGGCGAGGTCTATCGCTACGGCGGCGAATGGAAGTTCAGGGCCGTGGGGCAGGGGTACGCGTCGGGTCTGCGCGGCATCGCTCTAGACTTCGGAGTCAACGTTTCGTAAAACCGCGTAAAGCGCGCGGGGGAGACCTTACGACGAAGGATTGGGTAGGCAGTGCTCCTCAAAACCTTTGGTTGGTCGTTCGCCATCACGGTGATCGGTCTGGCCCTGGCCGGCGTCCTCTGGGGGTGGCAGGGGCTCGCCATCGTCGGGATCCTCTCGATCCTGGAGATCTCGCTCTCATTCGACAACGCGGTCATCAACGCGGGCATTCTGCGCAAGATGAACGCCTTCTGGCAGAAGATCTTCCTGACCGTCGGCATCCTGATCGCCGTCTTCGGCATGCGGCTGGTCTTCCCGGTGATCATCGTCGCCGTCACGGCCAAGATGAGCCCCATCGAGGCCGTCGATCTCGCGATCAACGACAAGAACCAGTACGAACACCTGGTCACGGCGGCGCATCCGGCGATCGCGGCCTTCGGTGGGATCTTCCTGCTGATGATCTTCCTCGACTTCATCTTCGAGGAGCGGGACATCAGGTGGCTGGGGTGGCTGGAGAAGCCGCTCGCCAAGCTGGGCAAGCTGGACACGTTCTCGATCGTGGTCGCCCTGATCGGGCTGCTGGTCACCGCCACCACCGTGGCCACGGACGTGGCCCACGGCGGTGGTGACAAGAGCGCCACCGTCCTGCTGTCCGGCGTCGCCGGTCTGCTCACCTATCTGATCGTCGGCGGCATCTCCGGCTACTTCGAGGACAAGCTCGAAGAGGAGGAGGACGAAGACGAGGACGACGAGGCCGGTGCGGCCGGGGACGAGGGCGACGAGGGCGCGAAGGCCGCTCCGAGCGCCCAGCTCAACGGCAGCGGCGGCCGTGGCTCCAGTGGCGCCTCCGTGGTCGGCCTGGCCGGTAAGGCCGCGTTCTTCCTCTTCCTCTACCTCGAGGTCATCGACGCGTCCTTCTCCTTCGACGGGGTCATCGGCGCCTTCGCGATCACCAATGACATCTTCGAGATGGCGCTGGGTCTGGGCATCGGCGCCATGTACATCCGGTCGCTGACCGTCTTCCTGGTCCGCAGGGGCACCCTGGACGACTACGTCTACCTGGAGCACGGCGCGCACTACGCGATCGGCGCGCTCGCCGTGATCCTGCTGGTCACGATCAAGTACGAGATCAACGAGGTCATCACCGGCCTGGTGGGCGTGGTGCTGATCGCCGCCTCGTACTGGTCCTCGGTCCGGCGCAACCGTAAGGAGGCGGCCGCCGGGGAGGATTCGGAGGCCAAGACGGAAGTCACCTCCGGAGTCTGACCTCCGGAGTCTGACCGCCGGGGTGTGACACGGCGGGTGTGACACGGCGGCGTTTGAGGAACGCTCTGAGCGGGGCGGCCGGGGTCTTCCGACCTCCAGGCCGCCCCGCGGCGGTTGAGCGGCTGGACGGGCGGCTTGCGGGGCCGTTTCCCGGGCAGCCTCTGGGCAGCTGGGAGGCAGCTGGCGATGAAGGGTGGGGGTGCGCACCATGGCGTTCTGGAACAACTGGGGACGGTCCGCATGGCGTCAGTTCGACAGCGGTGACGCGTCCGGTGTGGTCGAGCTGACCAAGCGGAACGCGTCGATCTCGCTGACCAAGCAGGGAGCCGCCACCGGCAATCTGCGCATCAACCTCTCCTGGCAGATGCGCACCTCGGACTTCAACAGCAGGGCGCGGCGCGGCTCGCTGCGCCATCCGCTCCAGATGTTCAAGCCCGAGCCGGTGCAGGCCCAGGGACCCGCGCTGGTCAATGTCGACCTCGACCTCGCGGTGATGTACGAGCTGAAGAGCGGCTCCAAGGGCGTGGTGCAGCCGCTGGGCGAGTTCTTCGGCAATCTCAACGAGGCGCCGTACGTCAAGCTCAGCGGCGACGACCGGTTCGGCTCCGGGTCCGGTGAGACGGTCTACGTCAACATGGACCACAAGGACGACATCAAGCGACTGCTCGTCTTCGTCTACATCTACGACGGCACCCCCGCCTTCGACCGCACCCACGGCCTGGTCACGCTCTATCCGAGCAACGGGCCGCGGGTGGAGATCGCGCTCGACGAGCGCGCCCCGCAGGCGCGCTCCTGCGCCGTCGTGCTGATCGAGAACGTCAAGGGCGAGATGGTGGTCCGCCGCGAGGTGAAGTACGTCTACGGCTTCCAGGCGGAGCTGGACCGGCTGTACGGCTGGGGCCTCCAGTGGGGCCGGGGCTACAAGTCCAAGGTCTGACCCCGGCCCGCCCTCCGGCCCCCGACCCCGCCCGTCCTCACCTGTTCTGGAACTGCGGGCCCTGCGGCGGCAGAACGAAATGCGGGTCCGGCACCTGGGCGGGGATCGGCGGCGGGGGCGGCCCCACCGGCCCCGTCGGCTGCACCTGCTGCGGATAGCCGTACGCGGGGGGCTGCGGATAGCCGTATCCCGGCTGCGGCAGCGCCTGCGCCTGCGGCTGCGGATAGCCATAGCCGGGCTGCGCGGGGGCCTGGCCGGGCGGCTGCGGATACCCCGCGCCCGGGGCGTGCGGGGGCGGGGGCGGCACCTGTGACGGCACATAGGCGTAGCCGCTGTCGCCCTGCGCGGCGGCGGGGTGCATGGGCTGGGTGCGCTGCGGATCCCAGGGGTCGGGCGACACCGGGTGCGGATAGCCGTACGCCGGGGGGTGGGCCTGGGTCGTCGCGTCGGAGGGCGACGGGGGCGGAGTGCCGGGGGCCGAAGCGGGTGCGGGGGTCGCGGCGGCCGAGGGCTCGGGAGTGGGCGCCGGGGTTTCGGGAGCCGAGGGCTCGGAAGCGGCGATGGCCTCCGGCTTGGCCGTGGTGCCGTCGTCCTCCGGGCCGCCCTCGCCGTCCTCCACCGAGATCCCGTACTGCGTGGCCAGCCCGATCAGCCCCGACTCATAGCCCTGTCCCAGGGCCCGGAACTTCCAGCCGTCGCCGCGCCGGTAGACCTCACCGCAGATCAGCGCGGTCTCCTTGCCGGTGTCCGGCAGCACCGCGAAGATCGCGACCGGCTCGGCGTCCGCCGCGTCGGGCGCACCGGGCGAGGCGTCGTACAGCAGCAGGCTCAGATCCCTCACCTGCCCGAAGGCGCCGCCGTCGGCGGACGCGGCGATCACCACCCGGCGGACCTCCGGCTCCAGCCCGATCAGCTCGGCCTCGATGGTGTCCGTCAGCGTGTCCTGGTTCGGCTTCTTGGGCAGATGCCGGACCAGACCCGAGGGGTGCTGCGGCTGGTTGTAGAAGACGAAGTCCTCGTCCGAGCGCACCCGGTCGTCCGGCCCCAGCAGCAGCGCCGAGGCGTCCACGTCGGGTACGTCCGTGCCGGGGGTCCAGCGCAGCACCGCGCGTATGGCCGTGGCCTCCAGCGGGATGTTCGATCCCTTCAGCATCGCCTGCGTCATGGCGGCAATCCTGCCCTCCCGGTGGGTGTGGGGACAACGCAGGGTACGCGGCGGGCGGCAGTGCGGGGGTGGTACGGGGCGGCGGGGCGGGCATGCCGGACACCACGCGGACGCACATGGGTTACGTGATTTTCACGCCCTTGGGGAACTTTTGACCCATGGCCACACGTACGATAATCGGCCAACCGTGGGTCAGCGTGACCAAGGCGGCGTATCGGCAGCGCGGGGAGTTGTATGCGGCATTTCGAACATCTGCCCGTCGAGGTGCGAGCCAACCTCTTCCACCGGGAGCCCGGTGAATTCAGCGTGGACTCGCCCACCCGGACACTGGCCGTCGCCCTCGGCGCCACCCTGTACTGCCCGGCGACCCGGCCCCGGCTGGCCGAGGACATCGTCAAACAGGCAGGTCGTGGCGTGGTCTCCATGGTGCTGTGCCTGGAGGACTCCATCGACGACGCCGAGGTGCCGGGCGCGGAGGAGAACCTCGTACGGCAGTTCGCGGAGCTGTCCGGGCGCGACTCGGACACCTCCCTGCCGCTGCTCTTCATCCGGGTCCGCACCCCCGAGCAGATCGTCGATCTCGTCTCCCGGCTCGGAGCGGGCGTGCGGCTGCTGTCCGGATTCGTACTGCCGAAATTCACCGAGGAAAGTGGCAGGGCCTTTCTCGAGGCGCTGATGTCGGCCGAAACCGCCCAGGTGGCCGAGGAGTTGGGCGGACGGCGGCTGTTCGCGATGCCGGTCCTCGAATCGCCCGAGCTGATGCACCGCGAAACGCGCACCGACAGCCTCAGCGGCATCGGCCGGATTGTCGACAAGTACCGGGAGCGGGTGCTGGCGCTGCGCCTCGGGGTCACCGATCTGTGCTCGGCGTACGGGTTGCGCAGGGCGCCCGATATGACCGTCTATGACGTCCAGCTGGTCGCGTCCGTGATCGCGGACGTGGTGAACATGCTGGGCCGGGCCGATGGCACGGGCTTCACGATCACCGGGCCGGTGTGGGAGTACTTCAAACCGCATGAGCGGATGTTCAAGCCGCAACTGCGGATCAGCCCCTTCAGCAGCGGCCGCGCCGAGAAGCTGCGCACCGCGCTGATCGAGCACCACATGGACGGACTGCTGCGCGAGATCGAGCTGGACCGCGCCAACGGTCTCCAGGGCAAGACCTGCATCCACCCCAGCCATGTGGCCCCGGTGCACGCGCTCTCCGTGGTCAGCCACGAGGAGTTCAGCGACGCGGTGGACATCCTCGAGCCCGAGCGCTGCGGGGGCGGTGTGCTGCGCTCCGCGTACACCAACAAAATGAACGAGGTGAAGCCGCACCGGGCCTGGGCCGAGCGGACCCTGCGGCGCGCGGAGGTCTTCGGGGTGGCCCGGGAGGATGTGAGCTTCGTGGAGCTGCTGGCGGCGAGCCTGCGGACGTAGCGCGAACCGGGCCCGGCACGGGCCGGGGACGACGGGCGAGGGGCGACGGGCGAGGGGCGAGGGGCGAGGGACGATGGAAACGAGGCGCAGGGCGGCGTGAGCGTGGACAACGTGTGGTCGGGACAGTGGGTCGCGGACCGGCTGGGAGTGCGGCTGGCCGACGGCCGGAACGGTGACGGCGGCCGGAACGGCGACGGCGGACCGAGCGGCGGCCGCGGACCGAGCGGTGACGGCGGACCGAGCGGTGACGGCGGCGCGGAGCTGCGTGAGCTGCTGGGGCTGGCCCTGCGGCGCAACCCCAAGCGGGCGCATCTGCTGGTCTCCAACGTGCTCGGCAAGCACGTCCCGCAGCGCCCCGCCACCGTCCACGGCGCGGGCGTACGGCTCGGCCGCCGGGTGCGCGAGCTGCTGGGCGACGAGGCGGCGGCGCGCGCGGTGGTGCTCGGGTACGCGGAGACCGCCACCGGCCTCGGCCACAGCGTGGCCGACGGGCTCGCCCTCGCCCCGTACCTCCACTCCACCCGCCGCCCGGTCCCGGGCGTCGCCACGGTGGGCGGCTTCGAGGAGGAGCACAGCCACGCCACCTCCCATCTGCTGCTCCCCGAGGACCCCGGGCTCCTGGCCGCGACGGGCCCGCTGGTCCTCGTGGACGACGAGTTCTCCACCGGCCGTACGGTCCTCAACACCATCGCCGCCCTCCATCGCGGCTTCCCCCGTGACCACTATGTGGTGGTGGCCCTGGTGGACATGCGCTCGCCGGAGGACCGCGCCCGCCTGGAGGCCTTCGCGGCGGATCTCGGCGCCCGCGTCGACCTGGTCGCCGCCGCGGCCGGAGCGGTGCATCTGCCCGACGACGTCCTGGAGCGCGGCGCGCGGCTGGTGGCCGAGCACGAGGCGGTCGCCGAGGCCCGTGAGGGCATGACCGCCCCCACGGGGTCCCCGGCGGGTCCGGGGACCACCCGCGTGGACCTCGGCTGGCCCGAAGGGCTCCCGGACGGCGGCCGCCACGGCTTCACCCCCACCCACCGCACCCGCCTGGAAGCGTCACTCCCCACCATGGCGGCCCGCCTCGCGGACGCGCTGGCGCAAGCGCCGAACCTCGCGAACGCGCTGGCGAAGGCGCCGGACGACCCGGCCCCGCCCGCCGGGGGCCATGCGGCCCCGCCCGCCGACGGCACCCCGCCCGCCGACGGCACCCCGGCGGCTCCCGGGGAACACACCTCACCGGACCAGCCGGCCCAGCCCGCCAACGGGGTCCCCGCGTCCGCCGGAGGCCATACCTCGTCGGACGCGCCCGCCGACGACACTGCGGCGTCCGCCAACGACCCCGCCGCGCCCGCCGACACCCCCGCCGCGGCCCCGCGTCGGACCGTCACCGCCCCGGCCGGGCCGGGTCAGGCCGGTGGCGCCCGCGCCCCCGGCCTGTCCCGGCCCCGGCCGCCCCGCCCCCTCCGTCGTGTCCTCGTCCTCGGGTTCGAGGAGCTGATGTACGCGCCGCTGCGGATCGCGGAGGCGCTGGACGAGGCGCTCGACGGCGTCGAGGTGCGGTATTCGACGACCACCCGCTCGCCCGTGCTCGCCGTCGACGACCCCGGGTACGCCATCAGGACCCGGCTGACCTTCCCCGCGCACGACGGGCCCGCCGACGGCCCCGGGCCGCGCTACGCCTACAACGTGGCGCCCGGCGCCGACCCCGACCGCCGCTTCGACGCCGTCGTCGCCGTCGTCGACTCGGCCGCCGACACGCCCGCGCTGCACGCCCCCGACGGGCTGCTCGCCGCGCTCGCCGCGCACACGGACCGGCTGGTGCTGGCCGTGGTGCCGTCCTACCGCCCCCAGACCCCACCCACCCCCCGCACCGTCCCCGAACGACAGGCACCGCCCATGCACCAACCGTCGCACGAGCCCCTGCGCGGGCCGGACTTCTCGTCCTACGCCCCCGAAGAGGTGGGCTGGTTGCTCCAGGACTTCTCCCACGTCACCCTCGAGGCGCCCACCGAGGAGCGGGAGGAGGCGATCCAGAGCGGGGGCGCGCACTACGCCGAGTCGCTGCCCGTGGAGTACCAGCCGAGCGAGCGCTACCAGGAGCTGTTCCGGGCCGCCCTCGACACCTCCGCCGCCCGGATCGCCCGCGCGGTCGGCGCGGTCACCGAGACCGTGCTCGCCGAGCGCTCCCCGCGCCCCGTCCTCGTCTCGCTCGCCCGCGCCGGCACCCCCGTCGGCGTGCTGATGCGCCGCTGGGCGCGCCACGCCCACGGGCTGGACCTCCCGCACTACGCGATCTCCATCGTGCGCGGCCGCGGCATCGACACCGCCGCGCTGCGCTGGCTGGCGGACCACCACGACCCCTCCGACGTCGTCTTCGTCGACGGCTGGACCGGTAAGGGCGCCATCACCCGCGAGCTGTCGGACGCCCTCGCCCCGTACCCGGACTTCGACCCGCGGATCGCGGTCCTCGCCGACCCCGGCCGCTGTGTGGACACCTACGGCACCCGGGACGACTTCCTCGTCCCCTCCGCGTGCCTCAACTCGACTGTCTCCGGGCTGATTTCGCGTACCGTGCTCCGCGCCGACCTCGTCGGCCCCAACGACTTCCACGGCGCGAAGTACTACCGCGAACTCGCCGGCGCGGACGTCTCCGAGCACTTCCTGGACACCGTCTCGGCCCGCTTCGCCGAGGTCGCCGAGGCCGCCCTGGCCGACGCCGAACGGCTCGCGGCCACCGACCGCACCCCCACCTGGGAGGGCTGGGCCGCGGTCGAGCGGATCAGCCAGGAGTACGGCATCCACGACGTCAACCTGGTCAAGCCGGGCGTCGGCGAGACCACCCGGGTGCTGCTGCGCCGCGTTCCGTGGAAGATCCTCGCCCAGCGCGGCGCGGGCGCGGACCTGGACCATGTGCGGCTGCTCGCCGAGCAGCGCGGAGTGCCGGTCGAGGAGGCCGACGACCTCCCGTACACCTGCGTCGGGCTGATCCACCCGCGCTACACCCGGGGCGCCACCGGGGCCGACGGAAAGACGGTCGGCACGGCTTCCGACAAGACGGCCGACAGGACGGCCGACGAGACAGCCGACAGGACGGCCAACAAGGCGAACACCGCGAACACGGCGGGCAAGGCCGCCGGCAGACACGAGAGAACGGTGGCGGCACGATGAGCGTTCTGGTGGCAAGCGACCTCGACCGCACCCTGATCTACTCCGCGGCCGCGCTCGGCCTCGAGATGCCGGACGCCGAGGCCCCGCGGCTGCTGTGCGTCGAGACGTACCAGGGCAAGCCGCTGTCGTACCTGACCGAGACCGCCGCCGGGCTGCTCGCCGAACTGGTCCGCACCTCCGTCTTCGTCCCCACGACCACCCGCACCGTCGAGCAGTACCGCCGCATCCGCCTCCCCGGCCCCGCCTCCCGCTTCGCGATCTGCGCCAACGGCGGCCAGCTGCTGGTCAACGGCGAGCCCGACGCCGACTGGCACCAGCGGGTGCGCGACGCCCTCGACGACGGCTGCGCCCCCCTCGAAGAGGTGCGCGCCCACCTCAGCGCCACCGCCGACCCCGCCTGGCTGCTCAAGGAGCGGGTGGCCGAGGAGCTGTTCGCCTATCTCGTGGTGAGGCGGGAGCTGCTGCCCGAGGGGTACGTCAAGGAGCTCACCCAGTGGGCCGACCCGCGCGGCTGGACGGTCTCCCTCCAGGGCCGCAAGATCTACGCCGTGCCCAAGCCGCTCACCAAGAGCGCGGCCGTAGCCGAGATCAAGAGCCGCACCGGAGCCGACGAGGTGCTCGCCGCGGGCGATTCGCTGCTCGACACCGATCTGCTGCTCGCGGCCGACCGCGCCTGGCGCCCCGGCCACGGCGAACTGGCCGACATCGGCTGGTCGGCACCCCAGCTGACCGTGGTCGAGGAGAAGGGCGTCGCGGCGGGCGAGGCCATCGTCCGGGCCCTGGGCGAACGCTCCTCCGTCACCTGGGCGCGCGCCCGCAGCCAGGTCATCCGCGCCGTCTCCCGCGGCCGGGACTGACCGGCCGGCTCGATACCGGCCGGACCAGCGCTCGGTCCGGCCGATATCGGCGGGCCGGACCAGCGGCAGCCGCTCGGCGATCGCGGCGGTCGTGCGCCATCTGGGAAGCTGAAGCCGAACGGAGTGCACGGAGTGCGACGAACCGGCGAGAAGCCGAAAGGGAGGCCGCGATGGCCGAGAGCAAGAGCACACCGATCACGGCCGAGCTGTACGACTACGTCCTGCGGCACAACCCGCCGCTCGACCCGGTCCTGCGCGAGCTCGTCGAGGTCACCCACCGCAACCTCCCCGGCCACGCCGGGATGCAGTCCGCCGAGGAGCAGGCCCCGCTGCTGGCCTTCCTGGTCCGGCTGATCGGCGCCCGCCACATCGTGGAGGTCGGCACCTTCACCGGCTTCTCCGCGCTGGCCATGGCCCAGGCGCTGCCCGCCGACGGCCGGCTGATCGCCTGCGATGTGTCGGAGGAGTGGACGGCGTACGGGCGGAAGGCGTGGGCCAAGGCGGGCGTCGAGGACCGTATCGACCTGCGGCTCGCGCCCGCGCTGGACACGCTGCGCGCGATGCCCGCCGAGCCCCATATCGATCTCGCCTACCTCGACGCGGACAAGCAGAACTACATCCCGTACTGGGAGGAGCTGGTTCCGCGGCTGAACCCGGGCGGTCTGATCGTCGCGGACAACGTCTTCTACCACGCGCAGGTCATGGAGGCGGCGCCGTCGCCCGGGGGCGCCGCGATCCAGGCGTTCAACGACCATGTGGCGGCGGACGCCCGGATGGAGGCGGTCATGCTCACCGTCGCCGACGGTCTGACGCTCGCGCGCCGGGTCGGCTGAGCCGTCGGTCCCGGGGTCAGCTGAGCCGTCGGTCCCGGGGTCAGCTGAGCCGTCGGTCCCGGGGTCAGCTGAGCCGTCGGTCCCGGGGTCAGCTGAGCCGTCGGTCGCGGATCCGCTGCCGGAGTTGCCGGACCCGGGCCCAGCGCCCGGGCGCCTCGGGTCGGCCGGAGGACGCGGCCCGCTCGGCGGGCCGACCGCCCCCGGGCTGATCCAGCTTGCCCCACTTGCCGGGCGGCTGACCGGACCGTTCGGGCGGCCCACCCGGGGCGCGTTCAATCGGCCCACCGGGGGCGCGTTCAATCGGCCCACCGGGGGCGCCCGGGGCCTCGGGCGTGAGCGGGACGCCGGGCGGGACGGCCGTACCGCCCCGTTCGGCGGCCCGCTCCCGCGCCGCGATCAGCTCACGCGCGTGGGCGGCCTCGCGCTCGGCCTGCTCGGGGTGGCGGGTCACCCAGTACGGATTGTCATGCGGCAGCCCGCCGCTGACCCGCCCGTACATCCCGAACCACATCAGCAGCAGCCCCACCACAAAGCTGAACAGCACGTTCTGCATCCGGAACGCCAGGAAGTTGTACGGGGTCTCCAGCAGCGCCAGATTGACGAACCCGCTCAGCAGGAAGAGCAGCCCGAGCACCATGTTGAGCGACGAGGCGAAGTTGCCGCCGATGAGCATGCCGATGAACAGCAGCAGCCCGATGACGATGGAGAGCACGCTCAGCGTGCCGTTGGTGTTGAGCTCGGCGACCGTGTTGCTGCCGGTGTCGAAGAAGCCGACCCGGTGGATCAGGCCCAGGATGCCGAAGGCCACGAGCACCAGCCCCATGAGCCCGGCACCGACGCGATAGACCTTGCTGAGCCGGTGATCGACGGGCAGATGCTCATCGAGCGTGGTGTGCGCGCCGATCCGCTCCGGGAAGTGCCGTGCGACTCCGGCGGGATGAGGACCGATGGGGGAGGGGCGGCCCGTGGCCATCTCCGGCCTCCTTGCTGCTGGCGCCGGACCTCGGCCGCGCGCTCTCCGCGGCCGGGGCCGTACCCGTGGACCGCCACGTCACCGGCGCGCGGCGGCGTACACGACACGCACGCGCACAACCGGAGGCGCGGCACGGGTACGTATCTCCAGGATCCGCCCCCGTCCCCCAGGGCTCAACCGCAGCAGCCGCCCCCGCAGCAGCCGCCGCCACCGCCACCGCCGGACGGGGGCCGGGCCGGGGAAGTGGCGGCGGATGAGGACGCGGTGCCGGTGACGGCCACGGTGGACAGCAGCTTCACCGTGTCGTCGTGCCCGTCCGGGCAGGACGCGGGAGCGGAGGACTCGGCCATGGGCCGGTTCAGCTCGAAGGTGGTGCCGCAGGCGCGGCAGCGGTACTCATAGCGAGGCATGGCAGGAGCATAACCACCGAACCGCAGGTCAGCCCCCCGAACGAGCCCTTCGCTCGGCGCGGGCTCAATGCCCCCCGCCCCGCTCGTCCCGGATCTCCTGGACGACCCGGCCGGCGGTCCGCCGTACGGCCTCGGTCTCGGAGAGGAAGTGCCACCAGTCCGGATGCCGCCCCTCAAGACCCGCGATGGCCCGGTCCAGGCGCTCCACGGCGTCGTCCAGCGGGCGCGCGTGGCGCGGATCGGGGGTGCTGCGCCCGGCCATGGCCAGCCGCTGCGCGTCGCGGATCGCGAACCGGGTGCGCTCGACCTCCTTCTGCTGGTCGTACGACACCTCGTCCAGCCGCCGCAGCCGGTCCCCGGCCGCCGAGACGGCCTCGTCCGTACTGTTCAGCAGCGCCCGTACGGTGGCCAGCAGCGCGGTGGCATCCGGCCAGCGCTGCTCCTCGCGCGCCGACTGCGCCTCCTTGAGCTTCTCCTCGGCCTGCGCCACATCCCGCGCCGCCTGCGCGGGGACGGGCTGGAGATCCTGCCAGCAGGCCGCGGTGTAGCGGCGGCGCAGCTCGCTGAGGACGGGCTCGACCCCGGCCGCCCGGGTGGTGATCGCCTGGGCGCGGGTGCGCAGCGACACCAGCCGCTTGTCGATCTCCGCCGCCCGCTCCGGCAGCCGCTCGGCCTCCCCGCGCACCGCCTCGGCCTTGCGCAGCACATCGTCGGCGCGCCGCAGGGTCTCCTGCACACCGTGCTGCCCGGCCCCCTGGTTGAGCTTGGTCAGCTCGGGCGACAGCGCCGCCAGCCGGGCCGCCAGATCGTCCGCCCGCAGCCCCGACGCACGCACCGCGTCCAACGCGTTACTCGCCGCGAGCAGCGCCTGCCGCGCCCGCTCCACCGCCGGCGCCAACCGCGCCAGCCGGGTCTCGGCCTGCTCCAGCAGCGCCCCCAGCCCCTGCCCGAACCGGTCCAGATCCGCCTTCGTACGCTCCAGCGCATCCTTCGCCCTGGTCAGATCGGCGCGGGCCCGGGAGGCCGTCGCCGCGTCCAGATCGTCCCGGTCCAGATCATGGGCGTCCACCGCCGTGATGTAGTCCTGGCTGACCTGGTCGATCCGCCCCTCCAGCGCCGAGAAGTCGGCCGCCGTCCGGCGCGCGGCGGGCGAATCGTCCACGGCGGTGATCGTCTCGATGGAGATCCGCAGATCCCGCTGCGCGGTGTCCAGCTCATAGAACGCCGCCGCCGCGGCATCCTTCGCCGCCTGCGCCTCCGCCCGCTGACTCTCCCCCCGCCCCCCGAACCACCGCCGCCCCCCGCCCCCACCGGCGAACGACAATGACCCCACCGCGACCAGCAACGGCACGGGCAGCAGCATGAGCCCGAGCACGGAGGGACCACGTGACGGACGCGACCGACGCACACGGGCAAGCCGGACAAAAGCGACGACCGGGGCAACACGGTCGGCCGGACGACGCGGACGGCGCGCTGGACGCGCAGACTCTGCTGATGACGCCGCCACTGCCCGCTCCCGATGGATCGCCCGGTCCGAATGTCATTCTCCCACCCGACACTGACGAGCACAGCGTTCGGTTCGGTTCGCGATCTGCGGACTTCTCCACCCCGAGCCCACCCCCTCCGCGACCCCTTCCCCACAATTGCGGCACCACCCCGGAAACCCTGTAGGCTGACAGCTCCCCTGGGGCGCATAGCTCAGCGGTAGAGCGCTGCCCTTACAAGGCAGATGTCGGCGGTTCGAACCCGTCTGCGCCCACCCTCTGGACCAGCGCGGATCCCGCCTCGGCGGCCCGCGCTGTTCGCCGTAGCCATGGCATTAACCATGAACAGGTTCCGCAGCCATGGCGAACACCCCGTCCACACGCCGCCGCCGAGAAGGCCAGCGCGCGCACCGGACTGCGGTGGCATGCACGATTGCCGGATGCTGTCGTCGTCCGCTGCCGTTGATGTCGTCTGTGGACGTCAGTGGATGTCATTCGAGCGCCTGGACGCATCCTGTGCCTCCGCACCGACCCCCGTCATTCGGGCGGCGGGATGGCGACGGGAAGCTGTTCGCTGTGCAGCCACGTAAAGGTGCGGTCCGGCTCGAGGTGGGCCTCTCCCCAATGGATGGCATGGATGCCGTTTTCTGGATCGGCTGTGAAGAAGACGCACACCAGCTTCGTGGAGGCCCCTAGCTCCTCGAATGTCTCCTCCAGCTGGCGGTACTCCTCTGTCGTCAGGTCGTCGTCGAGCTCGAACAGCCCGTCCTGTGGTTCCGGCCCGTGGGCGCGGAACAGCCGACGCCGCGTGGGTGACGCGTTGGAGGGAAGTCGGGCCTGGTCAAGTGGCCTTGGCCGGTCTGCGTACTTGTAAGGGAAGACGGCGTGGTCGTTGATCACCGCGTATTCGAACCCCCGGATCTCCCGGACAGATTCGCCAAGTTCGCGGGCAGTGTCGGCCAGGTTCACGCGTACGCATTCGGCAAGGGTGGAACCGTACGGGCCTCGCTTTTTCAACCCTGCCGTCAGGTGCACAGCGTGAGCCCGCGCGTGAGCTCGCGCCAGCTGCACCGGAACCGCCCAGGCGAGCTTGCCCGCCTGCCGACCGAACCGTTCGATAGCCCAAGCCGATGGCTTGGCGCGACGCTCACCCTGCTCAGACATGCGCAGCCCCCCTGCCGTGTCAGCCCACCCACTAACTGTGTGACACGTAGATGGACGGTTCACAAGGGCGCGTGCGGCTACGACCTCCTCGCCGGAACGGGGGTCTTGCCGTCGAGGCCCCCGGCGATGAGGGCGGTCCCAGAGGAGGGCGCAGAGGTGGAAACGGTACTCGTCGGCGTTACCACCGCGTTGGCCGCAATCGGCGGTAACTCCTTCGTGAACTGGCAGGCCGAGATGGCCTAGTTCGGCAGTCGCCAGCTCATGCCATCCGGCTCGTCCAGCCACAGCGTATGCGCCCCGTCCGAAGCGACGGTCAGCCCATAGCGCTCATGCCCCGGCCGCCCGGCATCCCGCCACTGGGTGAGCAGCGGCTCCCGCTCAGCCCACAGATCACGCGGCCCACCGTGATCGAGCCGAGCGGTCATGACCCCGGCCTCGGTCATGGTGATGCGCGCCCACGACGAGCTCTCCGAGTCGAAGAGACACCGGATCTCCTGGCCCCCGTTACCCAAGGCGAATTCCTTGACCTGGGGGTGCGGCAGCGAGGCGAGGAACTGCGCTCCAGGAGCCTCGAGAACCGCGGGGAGGGTGATCTCACGGGTCTGGCCGGACCACGTCAGCAGCGGCTGCACGAGCCGCCCCGCGGCGGTCCCCACGGTGTCAGGAGTCGGCCGAGCGGTCATGAACGTGGCCAGGCCGTGGAGGAACCGTCCGCCGACGGAGTGGTCGCTCTGGACCACCAGGCGCACGATGCCGCAGCCGATGTTGGCCACGATCACTCCGCCGGGCCGGAGTTGCTCCCGCCAGGGGTTCGGGATGCGGCCCACTCCGCACGTCGCCAGCAGCCGATCGTACGGCGCGCGCTCCGGACAGCCGGCCATCCCGTCCCCGGCGACGAGGGTGGGCTCGTACCCGGCCGAGCGAAGGCGGGTCTTCGCGGCGACGACGAGTTCGGGGTCGACGTCGACCGTCACGACGTGGTCGGGCCCGAGGCGGTGGGAGAGCAGCGCGGCGTTGTAGCCGGTGCCCGCGCCGATCTCCAGCACGGTGTCCCCGTCCCGCACGTCCAGGGCCTCGAGCATCTGGGCCATGAGGGACGGCTGCGTGGACGAGCTCGTCGCGGTGCCGTCCTGGTCGAACTGGGTCAGCAGGGAGATGTCCTGGTAGGCCGCGGCCAGCCATGCGGGGTCACCCTGGCTGTACCGGTGCAGGCTGCCCTGTGCCCGGACGGTGAAGTCGGGGACGAAGGCGTGCCGGGGGACGCTCAGGAAGGCAGCACGCCAGGGCTTGGACCGGATGCAGCCGGTCCGCACCAGGTGGTCGGCCATGTGCCGGCGGAGCTCGTCAGCGGACGGTGCGGCGGTGATGCTCACGGATGGGCCCTCTCCAGTAGGTCAGCGAGTGCTCGGGTGATGGGCGTGCGCAGGTCGGGGATGAATCCCCACTGCCCGTTCGGGTTCACGTCGATCAGGTACCAGCGCCCCTGTGGGTTAACGAGGAAGTCCAGTGCGACGTATTGCAGTCCGAACATGAGCGTCAACATGTGAACTCCCCGGGCGATGAGTTCGGGCACCTCGCACGGTTTGTACGTCAAGCTGTCGTAGTCGGCCCGGAAGTCGAGGCGGGCAGCGTCCGACGCCGCATGGATCTCGGCGGCGAAGAGGCTGTGCGCGACCGCGGTGAGCCGCACCTCGTACGCCTTGTCCACCCACTCCTGGAACTGGTGGGCGGTGCGCCTGACGGACTCGTTGATCTCGTCGGGCCGGACCTGCGTGGTCCACAGGGCCTGTGGGCGGTCGTCGTGGTCGCTGGGATGGGTGGTGCCGAGCGCCTTGTACGCGGCGACTCGGCCGGGCAGCGCGGCGACGAACTCACGGGCCTCGGCCGGGTCGTTGGTGATCAGCGTCCGAGGTACGGAGAGTCCGCTGCGGGCTGCCGCGGCCAGAGCGACGGGCGGGAGGGCGGCGAGAGCGTTTCGCTGGGGATGGTTCGCCCACAGGCAGGGCAGTGCGGCCACCAGGCCGCCGAACCCGGCCCGTGCTTCAGCGGCCGCCCGCGCATCCTGCCCGGACATGTCCGGGTGCAGGCGGTGTGCAGCCGGCCTCCGGTAGTACACCGACCGGACGTCGGTGAGGGAGACGTCCCGGTGCTGACCGCGTAAGGCGCCCTCCCACGACGTGCGGTCGGGGCCGATCCTGGCCGCCATCGTCAGGGCCTCCGGGAAGTCCCCGGGATCGAGGCGATGGACGGGCACGGATCGCTTGTTGAGCTCCGCTATGACCAGGTCAGCGGTCGCATCAGTGGGGCGGGTCAGCACCAGGACGGTCATGATTCAGATCCTTCTGTCAGCCGACGTCAGTCCGTGTCGTTCTCCTTGTCGTCGGCCAGCTGGCTGTCCTCCCTGGTCTGGCTCGTGGTCTCGAACTGCGACTTCATCGACGGCTCGTGGATGAACGGCGTCCCGATCTCGGTCACGCTGATCTGCCGCTCCGGGCAGAGGTACAGGGCGGGCATCACGACCGGCTCGCCCGCCACGGGGACGGCCTTCCCCAGGCCGAACGGCCTCACAGCCGAGGTGGTGGGGCGGGTCGCCGTGCGGTCCATGGTCAGTGTCATGGCGTTCTCCATTCGTATGCGGATCTTCTGTGAGGGGACTCCGGCCCTCGCGATCCCCATCTCGGGGGCCGGAGTCCCTGCCCTGCGGTCGGCGGCTGTCCCGGCTGCACCGGCCGCAGGGTGTCTGGGAGGGCGGGCCGCCAGCGGCGAAATCCAGCCCGGGGCGGGGGATCCCCGGGCCGCCGACGGCCCACCCGGTCTATGGGTCCGGGGTGCTGGCGAAGCAGAGGTAGACCGCGAGCACCAGCAGGGTGGGGACCGCGGCGAGCAGGAGGCCCAGCCGGGCGGCGCGGAAAACGAGGAGCCCGGCCCGCATTGCGAGGGACGGTCGACGGTGCGTCATCCGGGACCACCACCCTGTTGAGCTGCACGACCCTCGTTGCACAGCGGCCGGCACACGTACAACTCGATGGCCTCCTTGGTGACGCCTCCGCAGGTCCACTCGACTGTGCCGAGCAGCTGGTCGGCGAGCAGCCGCCGCTTGCACAGGGCGCAGTTCCAGCCCTGTAGTTGGGGCCCGGTCAGGGTTTCGGGGTCCGGCAGCTCGATGCCCGGGAGCAGGGAGGGCTGTTGGCAGGTCGTCATCGGGGCCGCCGCCCCTCATGCTCGGCCGCGGCCGCGCTGGCGAGGCTCCGCGGACGGCGCTTCGAGTAGAGCGGCGCGTGCGGCGGGCAGGCGTACGTGATCTTGCCGACGTCGCTGCGGCCATCCTCCGTGTCGACCGGGATGGGCTCGTCGGTGGGCAGCTGGCAGCGGTAGCAGAGTTGACGGCCCTCGGGCCTGCGGCCGTACTCGGCCCGGTCGGCCTCAGCCAGTGCCTCCCACAGCTTCCAGGCGTCGGTCAGGTAGCGGTCGAGCGAGAGCGGCACGCGCCAGTGGGTCTTGGGGCCCTCCGTCCAGGAGGCCGGGGGCACGCCGAGATAGGTGCTCTCGTCGGCGAGCTCGGTGAGGACTCGGACCTGTCGCAGGTGCCAGCTCGTCGCTGAGCCCACGGCGACGAGCCAGTACAGGGTGCCGTTCTTGTCCTGGATGACGGCGCCGTTCTGGTCGCCGAGGGACTTCAAGGCGCGTTCGCCGACGGTCGGGGCTGCGCGGACGGCGTCCCACCATCTGCCGACCGGTAACGCCTCGATGTCTGCGGTGTTCGGCGGTGTCCACGGAAGAGTTCTGGTCTTCATACCGCGCCTCCCGAAGACGCGCCGAGAAGAAAGGCGAGGCGAAGAGCGGTACCGCTCTCGTCGCCACGCTCGCCGAGCTCATACCCCCAAGCAGTGACGTAGCGTCCCCCCTGGTTGGCAATCTCCTCCACCAGATTGACGCTGAGCGGATTCGTCACACACAGCTGGGCACCCTTCGCCGCTATCGACAGTCCGTAGGCTTTCAGTCGATCGGCGAGGTCGAGGTAACCGGATGCGTCCATGCGTCGATGTCACCGCACCGGCAGTCGCGACGGGATATGACAACCTATGACACGGAGTGGACCATGACTCGGGCTGTGGCCATCACCGGT
Source organism: Streptomyces javensis (assembly GCF_039525925.1). Taxonomy (NCBI): domain Bacteria; kingdom Bacillati; phylum Actinomycetota; class Actinomycetes; order Kitasatosporales; family Streptomycetaceae; genus Streptomyces; species Streptomyces javensis. The sequence continues at coordinate 32,710 of NZ_BAAAIF010000064.1, forward strand.
ACCCGGTCGACAGGGCACCGCGATCTCGCCAGCTACGCCGAGCTGTTCACCAACTACCTCGCTCCCTTCGCCACCTCCGAGACCCGGTTCTATCTCGGCGGCGCCAAGGGCATCGACAGCCTGTCCCTGCTCTGGCTCGCCGGGAACTCCGACGCGCAGATCACCATCGTCGTCCCCGGCACCGTCCGACAGCAGCCCGCCGAAGCACGGCAAGCCATCACCCGCAGCCGCGACCGCATCACAGAAGTCGTCGAACTCGGCGCGGGAGACCTACGCAGCCCGGCCTTCCATGCCCGAAACCGGTGGATGGTCGATCGCTCCGACATGGTGATCGGCTTCCCTCTTGAAGGCCCGCAGGGTACATCAGGGACGTGGCATACTCTCAAATACGCTGCCGAACAGGGGAAACCACGCCTGATCGTGCCCGTGTGACGCGGATCACCGGCATGATGAGGGCATGAGCACGTGCGAAGCTCGCGGCGCTGCTGCCCTCAAGTCCCTCCGGAAAGCGCGAGGCTGGTCCCTGGCCGACGCAGCGCGGGCGCTCGTAGAGACAGCGCGTCAACTCGGCCAACCGCTCGCCTCCTCGGCCACGAGCGTGCAACGGTCCGTCGCCCGGTGGGAGAGCACGAAACGCCCCATCCTCCCCAGCGAGCGGTACCAGCTGCTGCTCGCGCACCTCTACGCCCGCGGCCGCGATGGCCAGATCGCCCTCGGTTCCGGAATTGACTTCGCCCATCTGCTCGATGCCCTCGCCCACTTGGGAGCGGCAGAGACGCAGCTACGTGAGTTGAGCGCCCTTCTCGTACGAACGGCCACCGACGGCGGCACCGGGCTGCTCGCCCTCCTCGGACCCACGACTCAGCTATCGATGGCAGCCGCGCTCGCCGATCCGACGCGCGTCGACGATGCGCTACTCGCCGGGATGCGGGCAGCCGTCGGCGACGTCAATGCACAGGTGGGCTCGTTGCCTTTCGCCCGGCTGCAACTGCTGCTCGCCCCGGTGATCGAGTCCTGTCAGCGGCTGCTGGCCGGTGGCGTGCCCGAGCCGCTGCGGCCTGAGTTACGCACGGTCGCGGCGCAGGCGTATACCCTCGCCGGGCGGCTGGCGTTCGAGACCCGGGATGACCGGGCGTCCCGCGCGCTCTACGCGGCCGCCACCGACGCGGCAGGACAACTCGGCGCCCCGTGGCGCCGAGCAGTCGTACACATGAGCCATGCCCTGGTCACGCTCTACTCGGTACCAGGCATCGAAGCGGCGCGTGAGCTGGTCGACGCTGCGGTGCGCGATGCCCGTACCGGGGATAGCGTCCGCGTGCGGGCCCGAGCGCATGCGCTACAGGCCGAGATCGCGGCCCGGTCGGGCGCCGAGCGGCACGCGCAGACCGCGCTGTCGCTCGCCTGGTACGACCTCGACCGCGGCGTGGACGGCGATCCGGCACCAAAGAGCTTCACTGCTGATCATCTACGCGGCTTCGAGGGTCTGTGCGAGCTGTACGTAGGAGATGCGGCGGTCGCTCACGACGTCTTCGCCAGCAGCGCGGAGGCCCTGGACACGCCGCGCGAGCGGGTGCAGCGAGCCATCGTCTCCACTGATCAGGCCCTGGCCTGCATTCGCCTCGATGCGCCGGAGAGGGCCGCAGATCTCCTGCACGGCTGCGCCAATTCGGCAGCCGGCACCGGCGGACGTGTACCAGCGTTGCGCCTGCGCCAGGCGCGTAAACAGCTGCGCCCGTGGCGGCGCGAGGGCTTCGTCGCCGATCTGGACGATCACCTCATCGACGTGCTGGGAAGCTGACACGACGAGATCCCCTTTGTCCAGCCCGCAGGCCAGACGGGGGGCGCGTGGTGACCGGCTTATGATCCGGCCGTGGGCATCCCCGACAGACTCATCGAACTCCAGACAGCGGCCGACGCCGAGCACGCCAAGCTGACCGGACTCGACGGCCACGAGCACGCCACCCGATGGATCGAACGGACCGTGGCCCGCCTCGCCGCAATCAGCCCCTGACCAGGCAGAAGGGGTGCCCAGCCGGGTCCGTGAGGACTCGCCACCTGTCATTTGGCTGGTGATCCGGCTTGCCCGCGCCCAGCTCCAGCAGTCGTGCCTCGGCCTCATCCAGGTCGTCAACGGCGAAGTCGAGGTGGAACTGCTGGGGAACGCTCTGTTCGGGCCAGCGGGGAGCGCGATAGTCGTCGACCCGTTGGAAGCCGATGAAGAGGCCGTCCTCACAGGTGAGACCGGCGAAGTCGGCATCGGATTTCGGGTGCGGTTCGAGGCCCGTGGCCTGCTGGTAGAACGCCGCCAAAGCCAGTGGGTCAGGGCAATCGAGCGTTATCGCACGCAACGTCATCTGCGGGGGCATGGCACCTCCGGGGCCGATCGATGGACCTTTGGGACGCACACCCTAGAGGTCCTGCCGACGCCTGCGTCGCCGCCCGCTGGGAGCGGAAGCCAGAACACTGTCTCGGCTCACGAGGCCTGCATGCCGCCGTCGACGGGGAGGACCACTCCGGTGACGTAGGAGGCGCGGTCGCTCAGCAGCCAGGCGGCGGCCTCGGCGACCTCCTCGGGCTGGGCGGCGCGGCGCAGTGGGGTGCGGGCGTTGAGTTGGTCGATGACGCCCGGCGATTCCGCTTCCCAGCCGCGCATCATCTCGGTCAGCGTGGTGCCGGGGGCGATGGCGTTGACGCGGATGCCTTCCGGGCCGTAGGCGACGGCGGCCGACTCGGTGAGGCTGTGGACGCCTCGCTTCATCGCGCTGTACGCGGGCAGTACGGGGTTGCCCCTCCAGCCGCCGACGGACGAGGTGTTGACGATGGCGCCCGTGCCGGCGGTCGTCCTGATCGCGGCGACCTGAGCGGCCAGGGCCAGCCAGACGCCCTTGAGGTTGACGCTGTACTGCTGGTCGAAGTCCGGCTCCCGCACCTGGTCCATGGGGCCGATCCGCCGTGTGCCGACGGCCCCGTTGTTGAAGGCGACGTCGAGCCGGCCGTACACCTCCACGGTGCGGTCGACGGCGGCGCGCACGCTTGTCGCGTCGGCCAGGTCACACACCGCGTACTCCGCGGTGCCGCCCGCCGCGCGGATCTGGTCGGCCACCGCTTTGAGCTGGTCCTCCGTACGGGCCGCGAGCAGTACCCGGGCGCCTTCCCGGGCGAACAGCCGCGCCGCGGCGGCGCCGATGCCGCGGCCGGCTCCGCTGATGAAGGCGACCTTGTCGGTCAGCAGGCCCGAGGCGGCGGAGGCGGCGGGGGCGGAGGCGGCGGAGGTGGCGGTGGTCCGTGTGTTGTCCATGCCGATGAGCCTGTGTCCGGCCGTGGACCTCATCCAGGCACCGGCGGTACCTGGATCGGCTCCGGCGGCCCCGTGCACACTCGGGAACATGGACAGACCAGAGCTGGCGGGCTTCCTGCGCAGCAGGCGCGAGCGGATCACCCCCGCCGATGTGGGGCTGCCCGCCGGGCCGAGGCGTCGTACCCCGGGGCTGCGGCGCGAGGAGGTGGCGCAGCTGGCGTACATCTCGACCGAGTACTACACGCGGCTGGAGCAGGCCCGCGGCCCGCGCCCCTCGCGCGAGGTGCTGGCCGGCCTGAGCCGTGCCCTGCGGCTGTCGGACGCCGAGCGCGTCCATCTGCACTACCTCGCCGGGACCCCGCCCGCCCCGCCGTCGGGACCCTCCCGCGAGGTGCGCCCGAGCATCCTGGACCTGCTGCGACGGCTACCGCACGCCGCGGCACTCGTACTGTCCGCGGCCTACGAGGTGATCGCCCACAACGACCTGGCGGCCGCCCTCCTGGAGGACTTCTCCGCCCTGCCCCGGCGCGAGCGCAACTTCCTGCGCCGTACCTTCCTCGATCCGCGAGTGGGGGAGCGGCAGTGGTACAGCCGGTCCGGCATGGACATTTTCGGCCGTACCGCGGCCCGGCATCTGCGGGCCGCCGCCGCCCGCTACCCCGACGACCCCGAAGTGGCCACGCTGGTGGATGACCTGCTCACCGGCAGCGCGGAGTTCGCCCGACTGTGGGCCGCCTACGAGATGTCGGTCGAACCCGCCCCGCACAAGACCTTTCGGCACCCCCTGATCGGTCCCATCACCCTCAACTGCGACGTCCTGGACATCGCCGACCGGGACCAGCGGGTCGTGATCTACACGGCCGATCCCGGCTCCCCGGCGGAGGAGGCCCTGCGGCTGCTGTCGGTGATCGGCACACAGCGCATGGACGTACCCGGCTGACCGCGCTGTGCCAGGGCCGCCGGGTCAGGGCCGCCCGCCCCGTTCGGACCGAGCGTGGGAAAGACCGATCCCGCCGCGACCGCGAAGCCGATGCCGCCGAGCACGACGTTGTCCCCATATGGCGTTGTGCCTCAACAGGCCGCCGCGGGGGTCAAAAGGTGAAGCGGCGTACGGTCTCCGGGTGGATGACGAGCCGAATCTGCTCCGTCGCCAGGATCTCGGCGAGGTCCTCGGCGCGGGCCGGGTCGTCGAGGTCCCAGTAGCGGGCGGCCAGGCGGGCGCACAGCTCATGTGCTCCGTCGGACTCCACCGAGGTGCGGCCGGCGACCGACAGCCAGCGCTCGCGCTCACCCACGGGGGCGGCGACGACGATCGAGGCGCGGGGGTCGCGGCGCAGGCGCCGCACCTTGACCGAGTCCGGGGCCGTGAACAGCTGGATCGTGCCCTCGGCCGTGGCCTCGAACCACACCGGCCGGGGCTGCGGCGGAACCGGCCCCTCTGCCACGGACAGGAATCCGTGCAGGGGGCGGCGGAGGAATGCGAGGTCCTGGGCGGTCAGCGAACTGGCGTGGTTGCTCATGACGCCGATTGAACACGGCCGGATCGGACGACCCCATGGGTGAAGAGCCGGATCACCTGTGTATTCGTCTAAACTCACTGAGGTGGACGCGTTCAGTGACCTGATCCGCGGGGTGCGAGCCCACGGCTCGTTGTTCGGCAGCTCGACCCTGTCCCCGCCCTGGGCACTCCACTTCGTGGACGGCGCGCCGCTGACCCTGTGCACCGTCCTCACCGGATCGGGCTGGATCGTGCCGGAGCACCATCCGCCCGAGCGGCTCCGCGCCCACGAGACGATCGTCGTACGCGGCCCCGGGACGTTCACCTTCGTCGACGAGATCGGCACCCGGGCCGAACCGGTCGCCTGCGGCGAGCACTGCGCGGCGCCCGAGCAGGGCGGGACCAGGCACCGGCGCGGCTGGCACGACGACGGCGGGGAGGCCGGTGGCGAGGGTCCCGATGACGATGGCGGGGAGGCCGGTGGCGAGGGTGCCGATGACGATGGCGGGGAGGCCGGTGGCGAGGGTGCCGATGACGACGGCGGTGCGACGACCCTGATCGTCGGCGCCTATCCCGTACGCGGTGAGATCAGCCGCCGACTGCTGGACGCGCTGCCCGTCGTGCTGCGCGTGGACGCCGGGGGCACGGCCGACCCCGTACTGGACCACCTCGCCGCCGAGGTCGCCGTGGACACCCCGGGCCAGCAGGTCGTCCTCGACCGGCTGCTGGACTGGTTGCTGGTCTGCACGCTGCGCGAGTGGTTCGACCGGCCCGGTGGCGAGCCCCCGGCCTGGTGGGCCGCCCAGCGGGACCCGGTGGTCGGCCATGCGCTGCGCCTGCTGCACGCCGAACCGGCGGCGCCCTGGACGGTCGCCGCGCTGGCCGGGCGCACCGGGGTGTCGCGTTCGACGCTGGCCAAGCGGTTCGCCGATCTGGTCGGCGAGCCCCCGCTGACCTACCTCACCCGCTGGCGCATGACGCTCGCGGCGGACCTCCTGGTCGAGCGGGAGGCCGCGACCGTCGCGGACGTCGCCCGCACCGTGGGCTACTCCGACCCGTTCGGGTTCAGCGCGGCGTTCAAACGGGTCCGAGGCGTGAACCCCAGCGACTTCCGCCGCACCGCGACCGCCCCCTGAGAGCTCAGGACACGAACCCACGGTTCGACATCACCGTGCGCACAACCGGTCCATTGCCGACTGGCTCTCATCGTCCGCGGCGCGGTAGATCAGCAACCGCTGGTCCGGATCTTCAAGCGGCATCAGCACTTCGAATTGCAGTGCGAGCACACCGACGTCAGGATGCCGTATCACCTTGCGCCCGCGGCCGTTGACCTTGACGTCCCGCTCGGCCCACAAGCGCGCGAATTCCTCGTCATGAGCGGTGAATTCGGTGATGAGGTCGATCAACGCCTTGTCCTCCGGATGCGCGGCCCACGCGGCGCGCAGATGGGCTATTCCCTCCCGTACGACGCGTTCGCGGTCGACATAGAACTCACGTATCCGCGGGTGCATCAGACACAGCCACATCGCATTGCGCCGCGCCGGCGGCAGGGTGTCGAAATCCAGGAGCAGCCTCGCCATTTCGGGATTCCAGGCCAGGATGTCGTAGCGGTGGTTCATCAGCATGGCCGGCAGCGGCGACAGATCGGTGACCAGCCGGGCCAGCGGCGGCACCGCGGCGGTGGCGGGGCTGTCGGCGTTACGCGGGCGGCGCTGCTGAGCCAGGTCGAAGAGGTAGACGCGTTCGTCGGGGCCCAGGCGCAGCGCCCGGGACAGCGCCTCCACCACGTCCGCCGAGGGCCGCAGTCCGCGGCCCTGCTCCAGCCGCACGATGTAGTCGATGCTGACCCCGGCCAGCTCGGCGACCTCTTCGCGGCGCAACCCAGGGGTCCGCCGGGACCGCCGACGCGACGGCAGGCCGAAATCGTCCGGGTTCAGGCGCTCGCGTCGGGTCCGCAGGAACGCGGCCAGCTCCTGTGTCGCGTCCACGGTGGTGGTCGTCATGTCCGATCCAACAGCCAGGGTAGGACTGGTGTTCCCAGGAACTTCCTTCCCTTATCCCCGGCTCGCGATGGTCCCAGGCTTGTCTTCGGCAACGGATCGCAGCGCAACGGATCGCAAGCGCAACGGATCGCAAGCACAACGGTCACAAGCACAGGAGGACACGATGTCGCTCACCCTCGACACCTATCGGCTGCTGGGCCGCTCCGGGCTACGGGTCTCACCGCTGGCGCTGGGCGCGGCGACCTTCGGTACCGAATGGGGGTGGGGCGCCGAGCAGGACGAGGCGCGCAAGCTGTTCGACCTCTACGTCGAGCGCGGCGGCAACTTCATTGACACCGCCATCACCTACACCAATGGCAGCTCCGAGCGCCTGCTGGGCGAATTCACCCGCGACAACCGCGAGAGCCTGGTGCTGGCGACGAAATACACGACGCTGCGCCGGCCCGGCGACCCGAATTCCGGGGGCCCGCACCGCAAGAACCTGTTCGCGTCGGTGGAAACCAGTCTGCGGCAGCTGAATACGGACTACATCGATCTGCTCTATCTGCACGTGTGGGATTTCACGACGCCGGTCGAGGAGATCCTGCGCGGCCTGGACGATCTGGTCCGGCAGGGCAAGGTCCTGTACGTGGCGATCTCCAACGCCCCGGCCTGGCAGGTGTCGCGCATGCAGACGATCGCCGATCTGCGCGGCTGGTCACCGTTGGTCGCGCTACAGATCGAGTACAACCTGATCGAGCGCACCGGGGAACGCGACCTGATCCCCATGGCACGCGAGATGGGGCTGGGTGTGGTCCCGTACTCACCGCTGGCCGGCGGGGTCCTCACCGGCAAGTACAGCCGCGACGACCTGACCGCGACGAACGCCGGACCCGACGACGGCACCCGTAAGAACTTCAACCTCGCCCTGGGCACGCTCACCGAACGCAACCTCGCCATCGCCGATGTCCTGAAGGAGGTCGCCACGGAACTGGGCCACACCCCCGCCCAGGTCGGGCTGGCCTGGACCCTGCGGAACCCGGGCGTGACAGCGCCGATCATCGGCGCACGCACCCCCGCGCAGCTGGAGAGCAATCTGGGTGCCCTGGAGGTCGACTTCACCGCCTCCCAACTGGCCCGCCTCGACGAGGTCAGCGCGATCGAGCTCGGCGCCCCGCACGCACTGCTCGCCAGCGACTTCGGTCGCACGCTGACCCGCGGCGACCTGAAGGTCGAAGGGGCGAGTCAGGAATCGGCGGGCCGCGGCACGATGCTCACCGCGCGGTAGTCGTACCCGTCCTGTTGGAAGCCCGGGGCTTCCCAGGTGAGCTCCACTTGCTGTCCGGCGGACAGCGTGCGGAAGCCGGTCACCTGGATGTCGGAGAAGTGGCCGAAGCAGCCGCCGGGAGTCTCGGGGGAGTCGAGCACGCCCCACCCCTCCTCGTCGCTCCACTCGCGGACAGTCGCAATCACCATGGGATGGACCCTATGGGCTCGGTCCGGTCGCGTCTCCGCATTTAAGTCGCTCGTCTCCTTAGGTCGCTCGTCTCCGCATTCAAGCCGAGGGTGAACCGTAGAAGCAGGCCCTGTCGTCCAGCCGCAAAAGGCGCCCGGCGGGCAGCGGTGATTCCAGGGGCTCATCAAGGGGGATGCCCGACCAGTCGATGGCGAACGGGACCGGTATCCGGAGCGTCCGGCACCCGGGCGATCAGGTCGTAGGTAGGTCGTAGGTGGTGACGGACCTGCCGGGCGGATGTATTTCCAGGTCCAGTCGCACCATGCCGTCGAGGGACCCTCGTTCCAGGCCGGGGTCGGCGTCGAGTGCCGCCCGCGCTGCCGCGACGCTCTGCGCGGCGAGCGCGGTGGTGACGCCGCCCTCGTCCCACTCCATCTCGCCGAGCGGTGGCCCCTCGTCGTCCCAGTCCCACCCGGAATTGAGGTCGTGGTCCACATCCACGGCCAGCCGCAGCGCGAACGCGGCGACGGTGGAACGTCCGATGGCGATCGTGGCCGCGACCTCGGCATCGCGGGGGCCGCCGCGTCGGCAGGGGCCGCACCGCCGGGCGCCGCATCGCCGGGCGCCGCATCGCCGGGCGCCGCCTGGCCCGCCCGGCCCGCAGCGGGCCCTAAGTCCCCAGTCCTCCGTACGGGCGGACCCGAGGCGGACCCGAGGCGGACCCGAGATCGTCCGTGGGCCCGATGCGGCGCTCCAGCGGTGGGAGCCACCATGCTGGTGATGACCTGCGGAGAGGAGCGCACCATGTCGTACCCGGAATTCCTCGAATACCCGGAGCCCCGCTACCACGGCGACAGGGGCGAGGTGAACGCGGCCTTTCGCCCGGCCAGTACCCCGCCCGACATCTCCTCGCCCGGCGGCGGCGCTACGCACTACCTCGCCACCAATGAGTCGACGGGCGGGGAATTCGGCCTGTACAAGGTGGAGTTGGGTGCGCGGGCCGCCGGAGCGAAGACCCACTTCCACAAGGCGATGTCGGAATCCTTCTACATTCTCTCCGGTGAGCTGGAGCTCTACAACGGCGAGAGGTGGGTCACGGGCCGTGCGGGCGATTTCTTGTACGTACCGGTCGGCGGACTGCACGCCTTCAAGAACGTGACCGACGAGCCCATGTCCATGCTCCTGCTCTTCTCCCCGGGCGCCCCGCGCGAGGAGTACTTCGAGCGGGTCGCGGAGATGTCGCAGCGCGGTGGCGAGGAACTCAAGCGGTTTCGGATCCGGCACGACAGCTATTTCGTCGAGGATTTCGAGCCCGAGGGGGAGTAGGGGAGCGTGCGATCCAGCCGCGCCGTGGCGAGGTGGATCGTGAACGCGCAGGGGACGATCCCCTCCGGCGTCGTCATATCGCGCACCTCGGCAGCGAAGGTCTCGCGCAGCCGCTCCACCGTCTCCCCGTCGAGCGGGCCGAGGTCGTACAGGCCGGAGACGGCGGCCCACACCTCCTCCACCGGGCCGCTCAGATCGATGGGAACGGTCTCCCAGCCCACCGCGCCGAAGCCCGCCGGCCCGAGCACTTCGTCGAGCCCATCGCGACCGCGCGTCCTTCTGTCGCCCAGCGCGGGGATGCGCCGCGCGGCGGGCACCTCCTCGATCGTGCTGCGCAACAGCCCGAGGAACCGTTCGTACGACTCGCCGCCGACCGCCCCGCCCCCCACCACACACGCCAGAACTCCTCCGGGGCACAACACCCGGGCGACCTCGGCCGCGACCTGCTCGATCTCGCCCATCAGCATCAGCGCCAGATGGGAAACGCAGGCGTCGAAGCTGTCGTCGGCGAAGGGGAGCGCCTGCGCTCGGCCCTCCTCCAGCCTGGCCCCGGAGAGGGCCGGCCGACGTCGTGCCAGCGCCAGCGATTGCGGAGACAGGTCCACCCCCACCAGCTGCCTCCCGTCCTCCCGGGCCAGGAACTCCAACAGCAGGCCGTCACCGCAGCCGAGGTCCAGTACGCGACTGCTTCCGGCCACCCGGTCGCACAGGAGCTCATAGCTGGACCGGCCGTCCGGAGCGCGACCGCGGCCGAACGCCTCCGCGGTCACCGCCGGACGTTGGGCGTGGAACGCCTGGAGGAATGCCTCTTGCGATGCGGTGGTCGTCACTCACTCAACTTACGGCGGTCACGGGGTCATTGGGCCCGCTCCCGTCCGATGAACTCGCTGAACATCCTGACCAGGGTGTGGGGCGCGTCGTCGCCGAACATGAGCTCGTCGCTGCCGACGCCTTCGGCGGCGACCTCGGCGCTGCGGGGGAACATGGCCCGCTCGTACTCGGCGAGTGCGGCCTCGACGTCGTCCGGGTGCGCGGCGAGGGCCTTGCCGAGTTCGGCGCCGTCGAGCATGGCCAGGTTGGCGCCTTCGCCGTTCGGGGCGGTGAGGTGGGCGGCGTCGCCGACCAGGGTCACCCCCGGCACCCGATCCCACCGGTGCTCGATCGGCAGGGCGTAGTGGGGGCGCAGCACCGGCGGTGTGTCGCCGTCGCTGATCAGCGCGATGAGCTCCGGCGCCCAGCCGTCGAACTCCCGCGCGATCCGGGTGGTGGCCGCGGCGGCATCGGTGAAGTCGATCTCGGCGAACCAGTCCTGCGACCTGGGGAGCAGTACGTAGGTGTGCAGGGTGTCGCCGCTTTCCCGGTGCGCGTGGATCGCCCGACCCGGCGCGTGCGCCATCATCGACCCGCCGCCGACCGCCTTGGCGGCGGCGGGGTGCCGGGTGTCGGCGTCGTACAGGTACGTCTCGACGAACGACACGCCGGTGTACTCGGGCATGGTGGCGGACAGCAGCGGCCGGACCCGTGACCACGCGCCGTCCGCGCCGACCAGCAGACTCGTGACGACGGTGCTGCCGTCGGCGAACGTCACCTCGTGACGGCCCTCGCCGAGGGCACGCGTACCGCTGACCTTGTGCCCCCACCGGACCGTGTCGTCCGGGAGCGAGTCGAGCAGCATCCGCCGCAGCTCGCCGCGCTGCACCTCGGGACGTCCCCCCGTACCGTCGTCGGCCTTCTCGAACAGCACGGTCCCTTCCCGGTCGAGGACCCGCATCGCCTGGCGGCCCTCCAGGACGAGGCCGCGGAACTCGTCCATCAGGTCCGCCGCGCGCACGGCCAACTGGCCGTTGTAGTCGTGGATGTCGAGCATCCCGCCCTGAGCGCGTGCCATCGGGGAGGCCTCCGCCTCGTAGACGGTGGCCGGGATGCCGTGGACGTGCAGGACGCGGGCGAGCGTGAGGCCGCCGAGTCCGGCGCCGATGATCGTGACGGGAGTGCGCATCGTGACTACTCCTTGGTGAATCGAGACCGCCCGGCCCGGTGCCGACCCGGCCAACCTCGCTGGTATGCCATTCCATAACTGGAACGCCGCTCCATTCTGGAACGTCGCTCCATGTTGGAACAACGCTCCAGTCATGTCAAAATGGCGGCATGGCACCACGGACACGCCGGTCCCAGCGGCGCACAGAGGCGCTCTCCCGCGAGCGCATCGTCGAGGCCGCCGTCGAACTGCTCGACACGGCCGGCGAGGGCGGCCTGACGTTCCGGGCGCTGACCGAGCGCCTCGCCACCGGGCCCGGAGCGATCTATTGGCATGTGGCCAACAAGGAGGAACTGCTCGACGCCGCGACCGACGGGGTAGTCGCCGCCGCGCTGGCCGCGGAGCGCGCCGGGTCCGCCGGGCGCGCTGAGCGGGCCGACCGAACTCAGCCCGCCGAGTCCGCCGAGTCCGTCCAGTCCGCCGAATCCGCCCAGTCCCCGGACTCGCCGCAGGACAAGATCCGCGCCATCGCGTTCGGCCTGTTCGGCGCGATGGAGGACCACCCGTGGCTCCCCACGCAGCTCGCCCTCCAGCTCTCCCGCAGCCCCTGGGGGGCGGTGACGCCGCAGATCTTCGAAAGCATCGGCCGTCAGGTCCGCGCGCTGGGCGTGCCCGAGGGCCACTGGTTCACGGCGACCTCGGCGCTGGTGCACTACATCCTCGGCGCCGCCGGCCAGAACGCCGCGAACAACGCGGCGGCCCGCACCCTCGCGCCCGATGTGGACCGCGCCGAGTTCCTCGACACCGCGTCGAAGGCGTGGAAAGAACTTGACCCCGACGACTACTCGTTCACCCGCGCCGTCGCGGCCCAGATGCGCGAACACGACGACCGCGAGCAGTTCCTCGCCGGGATCGACCTCGTCCTCACCGGCATCACGGCTCTCCACCTGCCGAGCGAACGGGGAGGCACCCCGCCACCCGCCACCTGAGCGGGGTGAGGAACTGCGGTCCCCAGCCCCCGGGGTCTGGTGGCCTGAGCAACGGGCTCGTCCGCCGGATTTGGTTTCAATTGATACGGTATCGAACGAATGAATGGCTGTAATGTGGCCCCATGAGCGCCGATCTCCCTCACCACACCACCGCCTCGCGGGCGACCGGCCGTGCCGGGGACACCTCGCCCTTCGCGCTCGGCCTGCTGCTGCGTCGGGCGCACTGGCGGGCGGGGGCGGTGATGGCGGAGGCGCTTCGGCCGCTCGGGATTGAGCTGCGGCACTTTGCCGTGCTGATCGTGCTGGTCGACTGCGGGCCCACGGTGCAGCGGGATCTCGCGGCGGCGACGGGGTCGGACAAGGCGGGGATCATGCGCGTAGTCGACGACCTGGAGCGCAAGGGGCTGGTGGTGCGCAAGGCCGTGCCGGGGGACCGGCGGGTGCGGGCGGTGGAGATCACGCCGCGGGGGCTCGAGCTCTTCGATGCGGCCCATGTGGCGGCGGAGCCGCTGGCCGAGCGGCTGGTCGGCGAGCTGGGGTCCGATGATGCCGAGCGGCTGAAGGATCTGCTGACCCGGTTCGCCTATCCCGCGGAGGGCGGGGCGTAGGGGCGTTGGGCGCTATGTGGCGGCCCGCTTCGGGTGGAGCGGGTGGGCGCCGTGTGGGGCCTCGCCTTCGGAGGGGTGTGGGCACCGTGTGGGGCCTCGCCTTCGGAGGGGTGTGGGCACCGTGTGCGGCCTCGTCTTCGGAGGGGATGCGGGCGCCGTGTGACGGCCTCGGTGTCCTTGAGGCGTCACACGGCGTCCATGGGCTAGCGGGGCACGCCGTCAGGCGCTACGCCGCCAGTCGCTCCGCCAGCTCCTTCGCCTTCGTGGTCGCGTCCTCGAAGGCGCGCTTGCGGGAGGCCTCGTACAGGGGGATCAGCTCGGACATGGCCGGGTTGCGCGGGGCCAGGGTGAGCTCCGGGACGATGAAGTCGACGTCCAGGCCGAGGGTGCGGTGGAGGACGGCCTCCAGGTAGTTCTGGACGAAATCGAAGCCCTCGCGCGGGGTGCCCGGCCCGTAGGAGCCGCCGCGGCTGGCGACGACGACGGTCGGGGTGCCCTGGGCGGAGGGGGACTCGCCCGCGGTGCGGCCCAGCAGGAGCACGTTGTCCAGCCATGTCTTGAGGGTCGACGGGACCGAGAAGTTGTGCATGGGAGCGCCGATCAGGACGGCGTCCGCCCGCTCCAGTTCCTCGATGAGCTTCTCGCGCGCCGCGAACGCCGCCGACTGCTCAGGGGTGCGCTCGGACGGCGCGGTGTAGCCGGCGGACCAGGCGGCGGCGGTGATGTGGGGGATGGGGTTCGCGGCGAGGTCGCGGTGGATCACCGTGCCCTCCGGGTGCTGCTCCTCCCATGCGGTACGGAAGGCGGCCGCGACCGAACGGGACGCGGACGCCTCGCCCGGAAGTACGGACGAGTCGATGTGCAACAGCGTGACCATGGACTTTCTCCCAAGGGTGCTCAGTGATGGTTCGGAGTAAGATGGTATCGAATGATACTGTCTCGATCGTATCGAAGATGTACGACGAAGGCGCGACGCCTTGAGCCGAGGGGAGAAGGGTGATCTTGGACGTCTACGAGGCCGTCACGAGCCGACGCGCGGTGCGCGGATTCACCGACCGGCAGGTCCCGCGGGAGGTGCTGGAGCGGGTGCTGTCCGCGGCGGCCTGGGCGCCGTCCGGGTCGAACCTCCAGCCGTGGCACGCCTACGTACTGACCGGTGGGCCGCTGGCCGAGCTCAAGAAGCGCGCCGGTGAGCGGCTGGCCACGGGGGACGCCTGGGACGAGCCGGAGTACGAGCAGTACCCGTCCGCGCTGAAGTCCCCGTACCGCGAGCGCCGGGCCGCCTTCGGCGAGCAGCGCTACGGTGCGCTCGGCATTCCGCGCGAGGACCTTGAGGCGCGGCAGCGGGCCGCCTCCGCGAACTGGCAGTGCTTCGGCGCGCCCGCCGCCCTGTTCTGCTACATCGACCGCGACCTGGGCGGGCCCCAGTGGTCCGACGTCGGCATGTTTCTGCAAACCGTCATGTTGCTGCTCCGCGCCGAGGGGCTGCACAGCTGTACGCAGATGGCGTGGGCGAAGTACCACAGGACCGTCGCGGAGATCGTGTCGCCGCCGGAGGAGCTCATCCTGTTCTGCGGTATGTCGATCGGGTACGAGGACGTCGCCGTGAGCCACCCCCGTACGGGACGGGCGCCGCTCGGCGAGACGGTCAGGTTCGTCGACGGCCGCTGAGGGGCCTCAGGGCTGGGGTGTGGTCAGCCATGCGCTGACGCGGGCCAGTGCGGTGGGGCCTGAGGTGGCGGCGACGTCCTGGGCCAGGTCGGCGATCGAGACGGTGCGCAGCGCCTCTCGCCAGGCCGCGTCCGCGCCGCCCATCACGCGGGCGATCGGGCACGGGGTGGTGCATGCCTCGGCCGGGGTGGCCAGCGGGCCCCGCTGGCGGATCTCCGTGCAGGTGAACGCCGGGCTGGGGCCGTCGACCGCCTCGACCACGTCGAGCACGGTGATCGAGGCGGGCTCCCGGGTGAGGACGTAGCCGCCCGCCTTGCCCTGGACCGAGCGGATGAGCCCGGCCCGGGAGAGCGCCTGTAGCTGCTTGGCCAGATAGCTCGCCGAGACGTCGTGCAGTTCCGCCAGTTTGGTCGCGGGGACGGGCTCCTCGACGGATGTGAGCACGACGCAGCAGTGCAGGGCCCACTCGACTCCGCCGGACATCTTCACCCGCCCCACTCTAATCAGCTCGCCGGCGCGCATCGCTTACTCGGACATCTTGTGTCCGGGTATTTTCTCGGACAAGATGTGTCCGAGTTTGATGGGCGGCGCGGCCACGCGTACGCCCCAACCCGACGAAAGGCATGTCATGAAGTTCGCGGTCATCGGCGGTACCGGGCTGATCGGGTCCCAGGTCGTCAAGAACCTGAACGCCGCCGGGCACGAGGCGGTGCCGCACGCGCTGTCCACCGGCGTCGACATCATCACCGGTCAGGGGCTGGACGAGGCGGTCGCGGGAGCCGACGTCGTCGTCAACCTGACGAACTCCCCGACCTTCGACGAAGCATCCCCGGCCTTCTTCAAGACCTCGATGGAGAACCTGCTGGCCGCGGCCCGGAAGGGCGGCGTCGGCCACTTCGTGATCCTCTCGATCGTCGGCGTGGACCAGGTGCCGGAGCTGGACTACTACCGGGCCAAGGCGCTCCAGGAGGAGATCCTCGCGGCCGGACCGATCCCGTACTCGATCGTCCGGGCGACGCAGTTCATGGAGTTCATGGACGCCGTACTGTCCTGGACCGCCGACGGCGACACCGTCCGGCTGCCCGCCACGCCGATCCAGCCGATCGCCGCCAAGGACGTGGCCGCCGCGGTGACGGAGGCCGCCGGGGGCGCCCCGCTGCGGGGCATTCGCAACGTCGCCGGGCCCGAGGTCTTCCCGCTCGACGAGCTGGGCCGGATCACCCTGGCCCACAAGAGCGACCCCCGCACCGTCGTCACCGACCCGACCGCCGGGATGTTCGCCGTCGTCCAGGGTGACGTCCTCACGGACACGGGTGCCCAGCTGGCCCCCACCCGCTACGTCGACTGGCTCTCCTGACACTCGCCCCAGCGTAAGGAGCGGTCCGGCCCGGGGCGCGGCGAAAACAGTGCTCAGGGCCTACGGCCGGTGCGGCCGTCGCCCGTGGCCTGTACCGCTGCCCGTGCCGTTGAGGGGGAGCAGGGACTCCAGGGTGGCGCCCCGCACCCAGGCGCCGAGGAGGTTCCGGTGCAGGGCGAGGATGTCGTGCTTCATCGCGAGCTTCTCCGCCTCCCGGGTGAAGGCGCAGGTGGCGACGAACACCGCGACATCCGCGCCGTGTTCGGCCCTCGCGGTGCCGAGGAACTTCTGCATATCGCCGCTCGGCACGGTGCGATGGGGTGCGTAGTGCTTGCACTGGATCACCAGCAGGCGGCCGTCCGGCATGCGGCCGATGACGTCCGCGCCCAGGTCGCCCGACCTTCCGGAGACGACGACCTGGGTGCAGCCGTCCCGGCGGCACAGCTCCGCGACGTAACGTTCGAACCGCTGCCAGGTCATGGCGTCCACCTCGGCCATGGACCGCTCACGTGCCGCGTTCTCCTCCTCGGTCTGCCAGGCCCGGTGTCGCGCCACGGCGCGCAGATGCGTTTTCCGCAGCCACCAGCCGATGGCGCCGAGCAGCCCGACGAGGATCACTCCGGCGACGTACGGCCATACCGACCTCCAGACCAGGGCCAGCGCGAGGGCCGCCACCGCGCCGCCGCTCCAGGCCGTGCGGCGCAGCCGTGTCTTCAACCGTCGTAATGCCGCTTTGCGCCGCCGTCGCACAGTCATTGTCACGGCCCCCCTGTCGGCTCGTTCACCGCCCCTCCCGCAGTGTCGGGAGCGGCGGGACGCCGCCGCAAGACCGCCCCGCGCGGAGCCGGGGTCTGCCGTGGGCGAATCTGCTGCGGGCCGAGAATCCTTTCGGAGCAGGCGAATTGGGTCGATGGTGAAAGGACCGCGGCGGTGTGGGTCGCGGTATTCACAGGGAGGTCCGATGGGAACATTCGCCACCGGCTGGGAGCCGGCAATGAGTCCGCGAGCCGCGGAGGGGGATACGGCACCCACGCGGTTCGACGATCACCTGGCCGCGCAACTGCTGACCCAGCGCATCGTCTTTCTCGGCACACAGGTGGACGAGGTGTCCGCGAACCGGGTGTGTGCGCAGATGCTGCTGCTCTCGGCCGAGGATCCGCGCTCGGACATCAGCCTCTACGTCAACAGCCCGGGCGGTTCGGTGACGGCGGGGCTGGCGATCTACGACACGATGCGGCTGATTCCGAACGACGTCTCCACGCTCGTCATGGGATTCGCCGCGAGCATGGGGCAGTTTCTGCTCACCGTCGGCACGACGGGAAAGCGCTACGCACTGCCGAATTCCCGCATCATGATGCATCAGCCGTCCGCCGGTATCGGGGGGAGCACGGCCGATATCGCGATTCAGGCCGAGAATCTCGAATTCATGAAGCGGTCGATCGAGCGGATCACGGCGGAGCACACCGGACAGAGCGTGGAGACCATTTCGCGCGACGGTGACCGCGACCGGTGGTTCACACCGGAGCAGGCGAAGGAGTACGGAATGGTCGACCGGGTCGTGGAGTCGCTCGCGGACGTACGGCCCGCCGGTACGCGGCGCAGGATGGGGATCTGACATGGGGCAGTACACGATTCCGACGGTCGTCGAGCGCACCACACAGGGGGAGCGGGCGTACGACATCTACAGCAGGCTGCTGTCCGAGCGGATCATCTTCCTCGGTACGGAGATCGACGACGGCGTGGCCAACGTCGTCATCGCGCAGCTGCTCCACCTCGAATCGTCGAGCCCGGAGCAGGAGGTCTCGATCTACATCAACTCACCCGGCGGCTCGTTCACCTCGCTGATGGCGATCTACGACACGATGACGTTCGTGTCCGCGCCCATCTCCACGTTCTGTGTGGGGCAGGCGGCCTCGACCGCGGCGGTGCTGCTGGCCGGGGGAGACCCCGGGCGGCGGTTCGTGCTGGAGCACTCCCGGGTGCTGCTGGGGCAGCCGGTGAGCGGTGGTGCGCAGGGGACGGTCTCGGACCTCAGCCTTCAGGCCAAGGAGATGCTCCGGATCCGCTCGCAGGTCGAGGAGGTGCTGGCACGCCATACGCCCCACGACGCCGCCACCCTCCGCGCCGATATGGACCGCGACAAGGTCTTCACGGCGGAGGAGGCGGTGGCGTACGGGCTCGCCGACGAGGTGCTGAGCCGGCGGATGGCCCGGGCCTTTTGAGGGCTCGGGGCCTCAGGGGGGCGGTGCTTCAGGAGGCGGTGCTTCAGGGGTCGGGGCCTCAGGAGGCGCTTCGGGCGGCGGTGCCTCAGGCGGCCAGGAGTACGTCCCCCTGCCGCCCCGCGTTCCGGACCCCCCGGGCCGCGCGGTCCGCGACGGACGTGGCCGAGGTGACGGACGTGACCGAGGTGACGGACGTGACAGACGTGAGCGACACCGCCGCGCCGTCGCGCCGCCGCGGGCCGGAAACGAGCCGGATCAGCTCGCCCTGGGCCATCGCGAGGAGGTCGGCCAGGCGCAGGCCGAGTGCGCGGGCGGCGGCCGCGAGGACCTCGGACGACGCCTCCTTGCGGCCCCGTTCGAGCTCGGAGAGGTACGGCATCGAGATCCGCGCCGCCTCGGCCACGTCCTTGAGGGTGCGCTGCTGGGCGAGGCGCTCGCGCCGCAGCACGCCACCGACGACATCCCGCCACAAGGGCTCCTTCACCGGCTCCCGGCCCGGCCGCTCCGGTCGGCCGGGAGCACCCGGGGTGCCTGGAGCGGCGGGGGACGCCGGGGCGGGGGCGGCCGCGGGGGCTCCGGCCCCGGCGGTGGCTCCCGCCCGGGGTGCCGGGTCCGCGGTGGCCGGACGCAGGGGAATGACGCGGGCTCGGTTCGACGCGTGGCTGCTCACCCCCTCAGGGTAGGAGCGTCGCGCCCAACGGGAAGGGGACAACGTTCTGCCCTTGGCGAATCGCTCAGGCGTTCGGCATGGGGCGGGTGGCGTGAACGGACCGCGCACACCCCGCGCATCCCCGGCGAGGAGCCCCGTTGTCAGTGCCGGGCCCTAGCGTATGGCTGTCCTTATTCACGCTTGCTGGGCTGCTTGCGTAACTCGGACACGGCGGGGGCCGGGCCCAACAGCGCGGGTCCGGCCCCCGGCGGAAAGACCGTTCGACCGCCCGGGTCAGGAGGTGATCCGCAGCTCCGGCGGATAGCCGGTCCAGCGCAGTGGCGCGGGCAGGTGCGCCATGTCGTTGGAGAAGAGCACCGAGGGCGGTCGGCCGAGCGGAGGGTAGCGGATGACGGTCAGCGCCGCGTTGCACTGGTTGAGGCCGAGCCAGCGCCACTTCGGGGCGTCGAGCACGGCCCGGACCAGCCAGCCGATGAGGAAGTTGTGCGTCACGACCAGCTCATGGCGGTCCTCGGGTCCGTCCACCGGACCCGTGAAGCGCTCCTCGGCGGCACGGGCCAGCAGCGGACCGCGGGCGCGCTCCCCGGCGGGAAAGCGGTGGACGAATTCGAGCAGGAAGTCGGCGGAATCGGCGGGCAGTTCGTCCCGCCGGGGTGTGTACGGCACATAGTCCCCGGCCGGTTCGCAGACATGGGCCGGTACGCCGTCGAGTTGATCGCCGATCAGCCGGGCGGTCTCGGCCGCCCGGGGCAGCGGGCCGTGGTGGATCGCCGACAGCGGAACGCCCCGGAGCCGCTCGCCGAGCAGCGTGGCCTGGCGGCGGCCGGTGGGCGTGAGCGCGCCTTCGTCCGGCGTGGCCTCGCCGTGGCGGGTCAGATAGAGATAGCGGGTGGCATGGGGTCTGGGGGGTGTGTCGGTCGTGTGAGCCGTGTGAGCCGTGTGGGTCGCGGTCATGGTCCCTGTCCGTCGAGAGTCACTGGAAGGGACGGCCGGTGAGGGGCAGCGGGTTCCTGCGGCGCCCGGCGGGTTCTGGTGGCGCCCGGCGGGTTCTGGTGGCGCCCGGCGGGTTCTGGTGGCGCCCCGCGTGTTCCTGCGGCACCGCGGTGCGGCCCGCTATCGCCTGTCCGGAGACCTCCGGTCGCCCTCGGGCGGGCGGGGCTCGTCCGGGGTCAGGCGGAAGACCACGTCGGCCAGCTGGGCGCAGACGCGTTCGATCTGGCGGCGGGTGGCGTTGCGTTCGGCGATGATCGCGGACAGGAGCAGGGCCGTCAGGGCCGTCGAGCCGTTGAACGCCTGGAGGGTGACCATCCGGGCCGGGAGCGAGTGGTCGGAGAACGGACCCGTGCCCTCCGCCGTCGAGGCGATCGCGAGCACCGTGACGATGAGCGAGCACGGGGCGGCGCCCGCGAGCTGGAAGCGCAGGGCGGCCCAGATCAGGAACGGGAAGACCAGGAAGAGCAGGCTGACCTCCGTCCGCGTGGCCACCAGCGTGACGGCCGCCGTGCCCAGCAGCAGGGCCACCGCCTCCAGCGGGCGGTACGGGCCGACGCCGCGCGGGAGCCGGGCGCGGCGGAGCACCAGCAGTACGGGGGTGATCACCAGCACACCCATCGCGTCACCCGTCCACCACACCGACCAGGCGGTCCAGAGGTCACTCGCCGGGAGCGCGCCCGACAGCAGAAGCGCGGCGGTGCCCACCGTGGCGCTGATCAGCATGCCCGCCAGGGCGCCGGGGAAGACCAGGGCCAGCGCGTCCCGCAGCCGGTCCACGGCGGGCCGGAAGCCCATGCGCCGCAGCAGCAGATACGAGCAGACCGGGGCCAGGGTGTTGCCCGCCACGATCGCGAGGACCGCCAGGGGCGACGGGCCGATGGGGGCGTTGACCGCGACGGCGCCGAGGGCGATGCCCGGCCAGGCCATCGGGCCCAGCGTCAGCAGACAGGCCAGGGCGATTCCGGTCGGCGGCCACAGCGGGGTGACCTGACCGCGCACCAGCTCCTGGAGCAGTCCGATCCTGGCGCCCGCGTAGTAGAGGGCGGCGACGGCCACGAGCCGCAGCGCGGTGGCGCCGTGGCGCCGGAGGCCGTTCTTCCGCCGGATCCCCATATCGCGCCCCACAGCCGCCATGAGACTACGGGCGCCCCCGGACGGCGCGGCTGACACGCGGCCACCGGGGCGGGCTCGCCCGTGCGCAGCACAGCACGCGCACGATCGTGCGCAGCACAGCACGCGCACGATTTCATCAGGTTCCTCCGTGAACGTGGCCCCCGGTGTCGTCGCGGCCCGCGCCTTCGAGGTCCCCGACTCCCCGGGCGTCCGCTTCCACCACATGGTCATCGTGTCGCACGGCGGCACCGGCACCATCAGCCACGTCATCAACAACGCATCCCCGGCCTGAAGGCCGGGGAGTCCTCCGGGGTCCCGGTGAACTCCCTCCGGACCCTCCGTCACACGGACGCCCCCGCGCCCGCGATACGGCCCCTTCCCGGGGCGTATCGCGGGCACGCATATGCGCATCGGGCTTGCCCACCCGAAGCGGGAGCCGTCACCGTTGTCCCCCACGGGCACGCGCCGCGCGCCCGTATTCGACTGGGACCGGAGGTGCCATGGGACCGATCGTTCCACCCCTCGTTCCACCGTACGAAACCGTCGGCGACGGGCCGCACCATGTGATGGCGGTGCACGGCTGGTTCTCGGACCGGGCCGCGTACGCCGCGACGCTGCCGCACGTCGACCGGCGCGGGTTCACCTATGTGCTGCCCGATCTGCGCGGCTACGGCGAGGCGCGCGACATCCCCGGCGCGTACACCACCGGCGAGGCCGGGGGCGATCTGCTCGCGCTCGCCGATCACCTCGGCTGGGAGCGGTTCTCGCTCGTCGGCCACTCGATGGGCGCGGCCGTCGCCCAGCGCGTCCTGGCGGCCGCCCCGGACCGGGTCCGCCGGCTGGTCGGGGTCGCGCCGGTGCCGGCCAGCGGGGTGCCGATGGAGGGCGAGCAGTGGCAGCTGTTCGCGGCCGCCGCCGACCGCCCGGAGAACCGCCGGGAGATCATCGACCGCACCACCGGCGGCCGCCACCCGGCCGCCTGGCTGGATCTGATGGTGCGGCACTCGGTGGAGCACAGCGACCCCAAGGCGCTGCGCGCATGGCTGGACTCCTGGGCGCTGGAGGACTTCCACGAGGACATAGCCGGTGCCCAGGTGCCGGTCCGGATCGTGGTCGGCGCCCACGACCCCGCGCTCACGGCGGAGGTGATGCGGCAGACCTGGCTGCGCTGGTACGTCAACGCCGAGCTGGTGGAGCTGGAGTACGCCGGGCACTATCCCGCCGACGAGACTCCGCAGGAACTCGTACGGGCCGTGGAGGACTTCATCACGGCCGACGCGTAGCCGCCGGTGAGGAGCCGGTGGCGGACCCGGACGGATCGCCGGAGGGCGAGGGGGAGGCCGGGGTGGCGGGTGAGGCGGAGGCACTGCTGGTGTGCTTCGCCTCACTCTCCTGGTACCTCTTCTCGCTCTTCTGGTACTTGGGCAGCAGCTCGTTCAAGATCTTGTCGACATACTCCCGCGTCTCGAGGATCTCCGGGATGCCGCGCGCCCGGAGCACCGCGTTGGGCCCCGCGTTGTACGCCGCGAGCGCGAGCCGGGTCGCGCCGAGCCTGGTCCCGCCGCCCGGGACCACCTTGACCACCTGGTACAGATGGCACATGTAGCGGGCCTGTGAGGGGATGGCGTCGCGGGGCTCCCAGACGTCGGCCTTGCCGTCGCCGTCGCCGTCCTTGCCCCACTCCTTCCAGGTGACCGGCGAGAACTGCGAAATGCCCTGGGCATGCCCGGAGTCCGCGTCCCGGCGCCAGCCGCTCTCCGCGTCGATCTGGGCGGCCAGCAGCGGCACGCTCAGCGGGGAGCAGGTGCGGACCGCGGCCTCCACGACGGGGCGCCTGGCATCGGGGATCACCGGCAGCTCGGGCTCCGAGGGCTCGGTGAGATGCCGTACGACCAGGACCGCGGCGACGACCAGGGCGAGGCCGGCGAGGAACGCGGCGACCATCCCGGCGGCGCGGGTCAGCATGCCGGAACCGGCACGATGGGGGTACGCATGCAGGGACCGTAGCGGCAATCGCGGGCCGATCCGTAATCGGTCGCCGACACGGCCCTACCGCGCCTGGTGGACGCCGGGCAGCGGCTGCCCGGCCGGACCCGCGGGGAGCGGACCTGCCGCACGCTCACCCGGACGCTTCATCACATACGCCGCACCGGCGCCGGCCGCGAACAGCGCGAGCACCGAGACCGCCGTGCCGAGCCAGGTGGCGCCGAGCCACTGGCCGCCGACATAGCCGAGGGCCACGCTGTACGCCGCCCAGGCGAGCCCGGCCACCGCCGACCACGGCAGGAATTCCTTCACCCTCCGGTGGGCCGCGCCCGCGCTCAGGCTGACGACCGAGCGCCCCGCGGGCGCGAAGCGGGCTATGACCACGAGCGGGCCGCCGCCGCGCACCAGCGCGGTGCCCAACTTCTCCTGGGCGGAGGTGAGTCGGCGGGAGCGGGCGATGGCGCGGTCGAGCCGGTCGCTGCCGCGCCAGGCCAGCCGGTAGGCGACCATGTCCCCGAGCACGGAGGCGGTCGCGGCGCACAGCATCAGCCCGAACATGGCGGGGAAGTCGGCCGCGCCGGCCTGGCGCACCACGCCGACGGCGTCAACGGTGGTGCCGGCGGCCGCGGTGGCGGCGGTGATGACCAGAACTCCGCTGGGCAGAACGGGCAGGAAGACATCGAGCAGTACGGATGCCCCGATCACCGCGTAGATCCATGGGGTGTTGGTCAGCGACCCCAGATGTTCCAACAACGTTCTACTCCCGATCCCGGTCCCCCCGCTGCGCGTGTCGCCGGGAAGCGGCAGGCGGCAGCCTGTAACAGCCATACAGCGTACGCCTGTGACTGAAGAGGATAACGGTAAGGGGTGTGATGATGTTGTTCGAATCACGCCATGCGGGGCGTTCGGCCCCGCAGGGCGCGATGGGTGACGTGATGTCGAATGCGGGGAACTGACCGGCCGGACTGGCGGCCGGACGAGGGGACGCCCGGCCGCGGTTCCGTCAGACCCGGGACGGCTCGCGCCGCGCTTCCGGCGCCGTCTCGCTCGCGCGGGCCGAGCCGAATATCCGGTCCAGCGCCCAGGGGCCGGGGCCGGTGAAGACGATCAGCAGCAGGGCCCAGCAGAACATCGCGGCGGGCTCGCCGCCGTTCTGGATGGGCCACAGCTTCTCGGGCTGGTGCTCGTGGAAGTACGCGTAGGCCATCGAGCCCGAGGAGATGAAGGCCGCGCTGCGGCTGCCGACGCCGAGCATCACCAGCGCGCCGCCGACGAGTTGGATGACGGCCGCGTACCAGCCGGGCCAGGTGCCGGCCTCGATGGTCTTGCCGGTGCCCATCATGCCGCCGAACCAGCCGAGCAGCGACGAGGCGCCGTGGCAGAAGAACAGCAGCCCGACCACGATGCGGAAGAGGGAGAGGACATACGGCTTGGCGCTGTCGAGCGCCTCGCCGAGGGTGCGGGGGGTGGGGGAAGAAGGCATGGGAGGGGAGCTCCTTGCTCCTGGGGACGGGGAACAGCGGAACGCCAGGTTAGGTTTCCCTCACCTTTTGTTGCAAGTTCAAGTTCCTGCCAATGTGGGTGCCCCGGAAGCCCTTTCCCTGACGCCCTGAACCCGCTCCTCAGAGCCCCGCGGCGCACATCGGGGCACCTTCCTGACGGGGTTCCGGCGTGGTCGTCACGCGCAGCGCCGCCCGTGCTACCGCGTCCGTGTCGCAGAGGGTGACGGAGTTCACGCCCGGCCGCGCGCCCGCGGCCGTCACCCAGTGGACCCCCTCGGTCGGCACCCCGAGGGCGAACCGCCGTGGATGCGGGCGGCCCTGGGCGTCCACCAGCCGGTAGGGGGCGGTGGTGACATCGATGCCGCCGGTCTCATAGCCCTCCACCCGGTGCGGACGGCACTGCCCGGTCGCCAGCAGATGGATCAGCAACTCATCGGCGGTCCGGCGCACATCCGGCTCCGGCAGCCGCGCCTCGATCAGCGTCGTGGCCGCCACCGGCGGACCCGGCACCTCGGCCGACCGGGCGGCGAAACCGGCCTCGGCACCCCCTTGGTCTGGACTTTCCAAGGTCACTTCAAGCCGCGGGCCGAGGACGTCCAGGACCCCCGCCTCGATCAGCGCGGCCATCTCCTCGATCCGGCGGCGCGGCGGGCCGATCGAGAGGAAGGCGTTGAGCGGGGTGTACCAGCGGTCCAGATGGGCGCGGCGGGACGCCCCCGTGAGCCCGCCGTGGTCGACGATCAGACGCACCTCGTTGCGGAGGTCGCGCAGCACGTCGAGGGCGGCCTTGACCGGGCCCTCGACATTGCCCAGCCGCGCGTGCGCCGCGTCCTGGTGGGCGTAGGCCAGCAGCCACCGCCGGAAGTCGTCACGCCCCGTGAACCGGCGTCCGCGGTACGGCTCGGCCACCGCGTCCCAGGACCAGCGCTCCGCCTCCGGAATGCCGTACTCCGCGAGCACGGCGGCCTCTTCGGGGCTGCCGTGCTCGGTGGCCAAAAAGTGACGCCTGAAATGTGCCGGGATGAACGGGGCGGGGGTTCCGGAGCCGGGCCCGGGGGTCTCCGGGGCTTCCGGGGCGGCCGGGGCTTCCGGGGCTTCCGGGGCTTCCGGAGTGTGGGTGTCGGGGGCGCGGAGGGCCAGCAGCGTCTCGTAGTAGACCGTCTCGGCCTCCTTGGCCACGAGCGGCCATATCTCGGTGAGGAAGTCCGGCGGATCGCCCGCGTCCGCGCGCTTGCGGAAGTGGCCGAGCACATCGGGGGTCAGCAGCAGCGGGGTGTGGCGGCCGCACGGCCCCTTCGCGTTGTCGCCCCGCGCGTGGTACGGGATGCCGCGCCGCGACCCCGCGTACAGCCGTGGCTCGAGTCCCGAGGGCCGGTAGACCAGACCGCCGCGCGCGTTGGGGACGAAGGTGCCGCCCCGGCCCGCCGTCAGCAGCGCCATGTGGTCGAAGAAGTTGAGACCGAGGCCGCGCAGCAGCACCGGCTCGCCCGGCGCGATGAGCGACAAGTCGACATCGGCGGGGTTGGCGGGCGGGTAGTAGCGCAGCCCGTACCGCTCCGCGTGGGCCGCGTACCGCCGCTCCATGGCGTCGGTGGCCGCCGGAAGGTGGCCCTGCGCCAGGACGACCGCGCGCAGCCCCTCCAGACGGCTCCCGTCATCCAGCGTCAGCGCCTGCGCGCCGTCGGCCCGTTCCTCCAGCCGTACGGCGCGGGCCCGGTGCGTCCGGACGGTCACCGTGTCCGGCGCGCCCCGCACCACCTCGCCGAACACCCATCCCAGATAGCGGCCGTAGAGCGCGCGGCTGGGGTAGTCGTCCGGGCCGAGGCCGGGCGCCAGTCCGTGCGCGCTGACCCATTCGTACAGGCTCGGTCCGGTCCGCACCGGCCCGCCGCATTCGACGCTCGCGTCGGTGAACAGGGTGACCTGCGAGGCCACGGTGTTCATCAGCAACTCGTCCGGCTGGGCGGTGCGCCAGACCCGTCCCGCGCCGGGCGGGGAGGGGTCCACCATGTGCACCGTCAGCGGAGTGCCGGGCGCCAGCTCCGGGGCCGAGGCGCACAGGCGCTCCAGCACGCTGGTGCCGCGCGGCCCGGCGCCGACGACGGCTATCGCGTGGGGGTCTCCGGCCAAGGCAGTGTCTCCCGGGGCAGATGTGACGCAGGGGGCGCGCCCATCATGCCGCCCGCCCCACACGAATCTCCCCGGTCTCCGGAACGTACCGCTCCGTTGTGTCCTGTATCACGGACGTACGCCGCCATCACGTGCATCACGTGCATCACGTGCATCACGTGCATCACGTGCATCACGTGCATCACGTGACGTACGGCGCGGAACGGCACTCAAGGGGCCGACCGGCCCGTCCAGTCCGTCTCCAGCGCCGCCACCAGCCGGGCACCGCCGCCCGAGGGGTCCGACTGCGCCTGGTCCAGCCGCAGATGCGCGGTACGGCCCCGGAGGGTCAGCGTCATCAGCTGGTTGCCGAACCAGGGCCCACCCGTCTTGTGCCAGCTCAGGCGGGGGTGCGGCACCCGCCCATGGCGCCGGAACGCCCGGCCCAGGGCGCGGCCCGCCGCGCTCCAGCCGAAGCGGAAGCCGAGCCGTATCGAGGCGTGGATGCTGTTGTGGACCGGGGAGCAGGTCAACTGGCGCACCTGGCTGCGGGGCGGCCGGGACGGCCACCGCGACCAGTCCGGGGTCGCCACATAGGCGTGGTGCACATCGCCGGAGAGCACGCTGATCGTGGCGGGCGCGCCCGGTGCGCCGCCCACCGCGGCGATGGTGTCGGTGAGCGCGTCGAAGGACTCGGGGAACGCGGCCCAGTGCTCCAAGTCGCCGCGCTGCCGCAGGTCCTCGGCGATGCGCGCCCAGCGCCCGCCGCGTCTGCCGCCGCACACCGAGGCGTTCCACGCCTCCACGTCATGCACGAAGTGCGGCAGCAGCCAGGGCAGCGAGGTGCCGAGCAGCAGATGGTCGTAGCCGCCGGAGGTGTCATGGCCGCCGGAGGTGTCATGGCCGCCGTCGGGCTCGGGCTGCTCCGGTCCGGTGGGGAAGCCGGGGGCGCCGCCCACCCCGTCCATGGCCTGCTCGCGCACCCAGGCGAACTCCTTGTCGGTCAGCATCGCCCGGCGGCCCTCCTCGAGCACCCGCGCCGCGCGGGTGTCGACCATCAGCAGCCGGGTGCGGCCGAAGTCGCGGCGGTAGCTCCAGCGGGTGTACCCCGGATCGGCGTCGGCGCGGGCGGCGAACTCCCGCAGCGCCTCGGTGCCGTCCTCCGCCGCGCGCACCTCCGCGTAGAGCGGGTCGGCGGCCAGCTCGGCGGGGGAGAGGTTGCCCAGGTGCTGATGGACCCAGTAGGACATCAGCCCGCTCAGTATCCGCTCCCGCCACCACGGGGTGGCGCGCATCCGGCGCTGCCACGCCTCGCTGGTGTTCCAGTCGTCGATGACATCGTGGTCGTCGAAGATCATGCAGCTGGGGACGGTGGAGAGCAGCCACCGCACCTCGGGGTCCAGCCAGGACTCGTAGTAGAGCCGGGTGTACTCCTCGTAGTCCGCCACCTGCTCACCCGGCGGCTCGCTCAGATCGCGGCGCTCGGCCAGCCAGCGGCGGGTCTCGGCGGAGGTCTCGTCCGCGTACACCTGGTCGCCCAGCAGCACCAGCACATCGGGGCGCGGGGCCTCCGGGGCGCGGGCGAGCGCCTGCGCGAGGGTGTCGAGCGCGTCCGGCCCCACGGGGTCGTGCGAGGCGTCGGAGGGCGGCGCGGCCCACCGGCAGGAGCCGAAGGCCACGCGCACGGGCGCGGGGTCCGTGGCGTCCGCGCCCTTGGCCGGGGCGGCGCCTGCGGCCGGGGCAGCGCCCGGGGCCGGGGCCGCGCCCGGGGCAGCGCCCGGGGCCGGGGTGCGGATGGTGCTGTCGGGGAACGGGGAGTCCGGCAGCGGCCAGACCTGCTCGCCGTCGAGCAGCACCCGGTAGGCGGTCTCGCCGCCCGGGCGCAGTCCGGTGACCGGGATCAGGGCGTAGTGGTGGCCCGCGATCTGCCAGGTGGTGGCGGTGCCGCCCGCGCCGTCGGCGCACCGCACCTCGGCCTCACAGGGCCGGTCGGCCTCGACCCAGACGGTCGCGCCGGTACCGGTCTCCCAGTCGACATGGCGCAGCAGCGGTCCCAGGCGCAGCCCGGCCATCCGGACCTCCTCCGTCGTTCTTCGATGTGCTCGTCATGCGTACGGTACGGAACGACGGAGGAGGTGCGGCGGTTCCTCCGGACGGTGTGCCGGGGGATGTGTCCGGTAGCGCGGTGTCCCGCGTGGTGCCGTGGTGTCTCAGCAGCCGTTGAGTATGCCGCTGAGCGCGGACTTCTCGGCCGAGTCGAGGGTGAGCTTGTAGGTGTACTTCACCGAGACCCACATGCGGGCGTACATGCAGTGGTACGAGGTCCGGGACGGCAGCCACTCGGCGGGGTCCTGGTCGCCCTTGGACTGGTTGACGTTGTCCGTCACGGCGATGAGCTGGGAGTGGGTCAGGTCGTTGGCGAACGCCTGGCGCTGGGCGGTGGTCCAGCTGTTGGCGCCGGACTTCCACGCCTCGGAGAGCGGCACGACGTGGTCGATGTCCACGTCGCTGGAGGCGGACCAGGTCTCGCCGTCGTACTCGGAGTACCAGGTGCCACTGGTGGCGGCGCAGCTGGAGTCGGTCTGGACGTTCTCGCCGTCGCGCTTGAGGACTTCCTCGCGGGTGTTGCAGGCGCCGCTCTGGGTGATCCAGTGCGGGAACTTGTCTCGGCTGTAACCGTCGGACGAGCCCTCGGCCTTGACGGTCAGCGAGGCCAGCTGGGTGCGGGCGGTGGCGGCGCTGGGCGGGGTGGGCGGGGAAGCCTCGGCGGCGGGCCCGCTCAGCACGAGCGTGCCCAGCAGGGCGACGAACCCGCCGAAGACGGATGCGCGACGCGCGTAGACGCGACGACGAGAAGACGTGTCCGACATGCGAACTCCCTTGAGGGTGGGGGGTCATTGGCCCCTGGTGCCCGGCCATAGTTGCGGCGCCGGGTTGCTGTGGGGTGGGCGCCAGGTAACAGAGTGACGACGCGGTCATGTCAACGCAAGGGGTTCCGGGCGGGAGTTGGTGCTACGAGTCCGCCCCGGCGCGGCCGTGGAGCGTTCGCGATACGGCTGTGTAACGCGCGCGCCCGCGCTCGCCTCAGTGGCATTGCCGCCGGTCAACGCCGCGCCCGGGCGTGGCGCCCCCGGCTCCGCCGCCCGGCGCGCGCCCAGGTCGCCGACGAGCGGGGCGCACGAACGGCGACGGCGCGCGGGGCCGCCGGCGGGTCGTGGCGCCTGCGGCGGCCCGCCCACCCTCCATCAGTCCCTGCTCGACCACCCCGCCCGCGCCGCGCATGACCTGTC
>NZ_BAAAIF010000065.1:0-62261 GCF_039525925.1 Streptomyces javensis
AAAACGCTCGGCTGGGAAACCCCAGCCGAGCGCCTGCATAAACTGCTCGCAGCCTGATCAACACAACCACGTGTTGCGACGACTCCTAGAAACCGCCCTTCCCCCTCCCCGCCCCTTCCCGAAACTGGGGCTCCGCCGCAGACCCCGGGGTCCAGGGGCGAAGCCCCTGATAGCGGGAAGGGGCGGGGCGGGGAACAGCCCGCCACAGGCGCCAACGCGCCGGGCTCAGAACCCCAGCTTGCGCAGCTGCTTCGGGTCACGCTGCCAATCCTTCGCGACCTTCACATGCAGATCGAGGAAGACCGGCGTACCCAGCAGCGCCTCAATGTGCTTGCGGGACTTGGTGCCCACGTCCTTCAGACGGCGGCCCTTGGGGCCGATGATGATGCCCTTCTGGCTGGGCCGCTCGATGTAGAGGTTGGCGTGGATGTCCAGGAGCGGCCGGTCCGCGGGGCGGCCCTCGCGGGGCAGCATCTCCTCCACCACCACCGCGATGGAGTGCGGCAGTTCGTCCCGTACGCCCTCCAGCGCGGCCTCCCGGATCAGCTCGGCCACCATGACCTGCTCGGGCTCATCCGTAAGGTCGCCCTCGGCGTAGAGCGTCGGGCCCTCGGGCAGCAGCGGGACCAGCAGATCCGCCAGCAGATCCACCTGCTGGTCACCTACGGCCGACACCGGGACGATCTCGGCCCACTCGATGCCCAGCTCCTTGCCGAGCCGGTCGATGGCGATCAGTTGCTGGGCCAGCTGCTCGGGCTCGACCAGGTCGGTCTTGGTGACGATCGCGACCTTGGGGGTCTTCTTGATCCCCGCGAGCTCGGTGGCGATATAGCGGTCACCGGGGCCCAGCTTCTGGTCGGCGGGCAGGCAGAAGCCGATGACGTCGACTTCGGCCCAGGTGGTGCGCACCACATCGTTGAGCCGCTCGCCGAGCAGCGTGCGCGGCTTGTGCAGACCGGGGGTGTCGACGAGCACCAGCTGGGCGTCGGGGCGGTGCACGATGCCGCGGACGGTGTGACGGGTGGTCTGCGGGCGGTTCGAGGTGATCGCGACCTTCGTCCCCACCAGCGCGTTGGTCAGGGTCGACTTGCCCGCGTTGGGGCGGCCGACGAAGCAGGCGAAGCCCGAGCGGTGCGGGGTCTCCCGCTGCTCGGTCGGGGACGGGGAGGTACCGGCAGTCATGGCCCCCATTCTCCCCGATGCCCCGACCCGCTCGGACCAGCCGTCCCGGCCTCGTACGGCCGCCGGGGGCGGGTGGGCCGGGTCAGGCGTCCAGCGTGGCCCGCAGGGTGCCGTCGGGGCCCGCCAGCAGCACCGGGGTCCCGGCCCCGCCGAGGTCCCGTACGGCCGCGCGGTCTTCGTCCGAGGCGCTCTCCGCGTCGGTCACCACGGCCGCGGCCTCCAGGGACGAGGCACCGCTCGCCACGGCCATGGCGACGGCGGTCTGGAGGGCGCTCAGCTTCAGCGAGTCGAGGGCCACCGTCCCGGCCACATACGTACGTCCCGTCTCGTCGCGGACGGCGGCGCCCTCCGGCACCGAGTTGCGGGCCCGCACGGAGCGGGCCAGCGTGATGATCTTGCGGTCTTCGGGGTCCAACTGCGCTGCTTCGCTCATGCGGATGAGCATATGCGGGGCGTTGACCGGCGGTGACGCCGGTGTGCGGACGGCGGCCCGCGCCGGGCCACGGTGTGGCGGCCCGGCGCGGGCGATACGCGGTTGTGCGGTTGTGCGTTGTGCGGTTGTGCGGTTGTGCTCAGTGCTTCATGCGCGCTACGGGAGGAGCGGCGTCGGCTGGAAGGTCAGCGAGGCCGAACCCGACGACGGGCTCAGGCCCGGCGCGCCCGCGAAGGAGGCGGTGTATGTCGAGGCGGTGATCACCGTCGGCGGGACGGCGACGTTGCTGAGCGTGGCCGTACCGCTGGCATTGGTGACCGCGCTGCCCAGCGGGATCGGGCCCAGTACGGAGTTGGCGACGAAGGTGAGGGTCTGGCCGGGGATCGGGTTGTTCGACGCGTCCCTCAGGGTCGCGCTCAGGGTCGGGATGACGAACGTGCCGTTGATCCGCAGCCGGATGGTGGCCGGGGTGGCGGTCACGGTGGTCCCGGTCGGCGCCACGGCCACGTTCTGGGTGATGGTCGGCGAGGTGGAACCGGCGAAGCAGGTGTCGCCGCCGTAGGTGGCGGTGACCGTGTGCGCGCCGGTGGTGAGCGTGTTGGTGCTGGCCGTCGCCACTCCGGAGGCGTTGAGCGTGCCGGTGAGGGTGGGCCCGCCGCTGATCACGAACGTCACGGTCCCGGTCGGCGTGCCCGTCGCGGGCGGCACCGCGGACACGGTGGCGGTGAACGTCACGGTCTGGCCGGGGGTGGACGGGTTCGGCGAGGAGGTGAGTGTGGTCGTGGTGGCCGCCTGGCCGACGGTGACGGATCCGGAGGCCGAGGAGCCCGCCACGCCCGTGTTGCCCCCGTACGTGGCCGTCACCGCGTGCGTGCCCACCGGAATGGCACTGGTCGTCACACACGCCTGGCCGCTGGCGTTCAGCGTCCCGGTCAGGGTCGGACCACCCGCGATCGTGAACGTCACCGTCCCGGTCGGGGCACACGTGCCGGGCGCGGTCGTGGTCACCTGGGCGCACAGGGTCACCGACTGGCCGCACACCGGGGAGGGGGGCGTGATGGTCAGCGCGGTCGTGGACGCGGCCTGGCCGACGGTGATGGACCCGGAGGTCGAGGAGCCCGCCACGCCCGTGTTGCCCGCGTACGTGGCCGTCACCGCGTGGGTGCCGACCGGAATGGCACTGGTCGTCACACACGCCTGGCCGGTCGCGTCCAGCGTTCCGATCAGGGTCGGGCCGCCCGCGATCGTGAACGTCACCGTCCCGGTCGGGGTGCACGTGCTGGGCGCCGCGACCGTCACCTGGGCGCACAGGGTCACCGGCTGGCCGCACACCGGAGAGGTGGGCAGGAAGCTCAGGGTCGTGGTGGAGACGCCCTGGTTGACCGTGACGGACCCGGACGCGGTCGACCCGGCGACGCTGGTGCTGCCCCCGTAGGTGGCCGTCACCGCGTGGGTGCCGACCGGAATGGCACTGGTCGTCACACACGCCTGACCACTGGCGTTCACCGTCCCGGTCAGGGTCGGACCACCCGCGATCGTGAACGTCACCGTCCCGGTCGGGGCGCACGTGCCGGGCGGGGTCGTGGTGACCTGCGCGCACAGGGTCACCGACTGGCCGCACGACGCTGAGGGGGGTGTGATGGTCAGCGCGGTCGTCGAGGACGCCTGGTTCACCGTCAGGGGGAGGGTCGTCGTCGAGCCCAGGACGTCCCCGTCGCCCGGGTAGGTGATGGTCACGCTGTGGGTGCCGACCGGAATGGCACTGGTCGTCACGCATGCCTGACCGGTCGCGTCCAGCATGCCCGTCAGGGTCGGACCACCGGAGACGGCGAACGTCACGTTCCCGGTGGGGATGCATGTGCTCGGCGGCGCGACGCTCACGTCCGCGCAGATGGTCACCGGCTCACCGCAGACGGACGGGCTGGGCGAGATGCTCGCCGAGATACCCGAGACGCCCTGGCCCACGGTGATCGACGCGGTGCCGGTGGAGCCCGCGATGTCCGTGCTGCCCCCGTAGGTGGCGGTCACGGTGTACGACCCCGCGGTCAGGGCGTTGGTTGTCACGCACGCCTGGCCGCTGGCGTCCAGCGTGCCCGTCAGGGTCGGGCCGCCGGTGATCACGAAGGTCACCGTGCCCGTGGGCGTGCAGGTGCTCGGCGGCGACACCGTCACCTGGGCGCAGATGGTGATCGACTCACCGCAGACCGGTGCGGCCGGGGTCACCGAGACCGTCGTCGTCGAGGCTCCCTGACCGACCGTCACCGATCCGGTGTCGTTCGAGCCCGCGACGTCCCCGTTGCCGTTGTAGGTGGCCGTCACGGCATGGGTCCCCACCGGGATGGCGCTGGTGGTCACGCACGCCTGGCCGGTCGCGTCCAGGGTGCCCGTGAGCGTCGGACCGCCGGCGACGGTGAACGTCACCGTGCCCGTCGGGGTGCAGGTGCCGGGCGCGACGACGGCCACCTGGGCGCACAGGGTCACGTCCTCACCGCAGACCGGCGAGGCGGGGGAGGTGGTGAGGGTCGTGGTCGAGGCCGCGGGGTTGATGGTGAGCGGCGTCAAGGGCGAGTTGGACGGGGCGAAGCTGGTGTCGCCGTTGTAGAACGCGGCGACCTGGTGCGTGCCCACGCTCAGGGCGGGAACGGTCACGGAGGCGTTCCCGGCCCCGTCGAGAGTCCCGGTCACCGTGGGCCCGTCGGCGCTGATGATGAAGGTGACCGTGCCGGTGGGGGTGCCGCTGCCCGGGGGCGACGCCGCCACATTGGCCGTCAGGGTCACGGTCTCCCCGCAGACGGGCGCGGGCGGGACGAAGGTGACGGTGGTGGTGGTCGCCGCCTGGTTGACCTGCTGGATGGTCGTGCCGGTCGAATTGTCCGCAGGATCGCTGGAGTTGACGAAGTTCGCCGTGACCAGATGGGAGCCGACGGCGAGGGTGGAGTCGGTCACGCTGGCCGTGCCGGAGTCGACCCCGGTCTGGGTGAGTGTCACGGGTCCGAGGGTCGGGCCTCCGGCGATGACGAAGGTCACGTCGCCCCAGGGAGGGGTCCCGGCGGTGATACCGGTGACGGTTGCGGTGTAGGTGACGGATTGACCGAAGACGGAGGGGTTCGGCGTGGAGGTCACCGTGGTGGTGGACATGGAAGCGGCCGCCCTTTCCTGAGCTCAGGGGGATGAGCCGCCCGGCTCCGCGCGAAGCATGCCGCGCGGAGCCTGGCCTCTGTGCGGGGGTGCCCATACGGCCGACCTGTCTACGTCAAAGCAGACAGGCCGACTGTCCCCCGACAGAGGTATGGGCGACCCACCAGTCGGTATCTGCAAGTAAGCGGGCGCCTACGCCAGATGGGCCAGGGAGCGGACGGCTATTCCACCCGGATGGCGCAGCGCGGACCGCGCGTTGCCGATGCGCTGGCGCGAGGGGCCGCTGCCGTACGGGCGGGTGCCGCGCCCCGGCGCGTACGGCGGGAGCGCGGAAGGTGGGAGCGCGGGAGGTGGGCGGGGCCGGGCCGGGTCGGGTCGGGTCGGCGGAGCACAGTGCGCACGGCGCGGCCCCGCCCACGGGGTGTGGGCGGGGCCGTATCACGGTTTGCGCGGGGGTTACTCCGGCTCGGCCGCGGCGGTTTCGCGGACCGGCTCGACCAGCACCGTGACGATGCGGTTGCGGCGGCCCGCCGGGGACTCGGCGGTCAGCCGCAGCGCCTTGAGCGCGGGGTCCACCCCGCCCTCGGGGACGTCGACCTCGGCCCTGGCGCCCGCGATCGGCACCCGGCCCAGCGCCTTGGCGAGCAGCCCGCCCACCGTCTCGACGTCCTCGTCCTCCAGATCCGTGCCGTACAGCTCCCCGAGGTCGCCCAGGGCGAGCCGGGCGGTCACCCGGTGGGTGCCGTCGCCGAGGTCCTCGACGGGCGGCAGCTCACGGTCGTACTCGTCGGTGATCTCGCCGACGATCTCCTCGAGGATGTCCTCGATGGTGACGATCCCCGCCGTGCCGCCGTACTCGTCGATCACCACGGCCACGTGGTTGCGCTCCTGCTGCATCTCGCGCAGCAGATCGCCCGCGTTCTTGGTGTCCGGGACGAAGGCGGCGGGCCGCATCGCGGTGGAGACCAGCTCGGCCTCGGCCTCGCGGTTGATGTGCGTCTTGCGGACCAGGTCCTTAAGGTAGACGATCCCCACGATGTCGTCCTCGTTCTCCCCGGTGACCGGGATCCGGGAGAAGCCGGAGCGCAGCGCGAGGGTGAGGGCCTGCCGGATGGTCTTGAAGCGCTCGATGACCACGAGGTCGGTGCGCGGCACCATCACCTCGCGCACCAGGGTGTCGCCGAGCTCGAAGACGGAGTGGACCATGCGCCGCTCCTCGTCCTCGATCAGCGACTCCTGCTCGGCGAGGTCCACCAGGGCGCGCAGCTCGGCCTCGGAGGCGAACGGGCCCTTGCGGAAGCCCTTACCGGGCGTCAGCGCGTTACCGAGGAGGATCAGCAGCGGCGGGATGGGGCCCATGACCCGGGCCAGCGGGATCAGCACATAGGCGGCGACGGTCGCGGTGTTGAGCGGATGCTGGGCGCCGATGGTGCGCGGGGAGACGCCGACGGCCACATACGACACCAGGACCATCACGCCGATCGCGACGGTCAGCGCCTTCCAGGTCTCGGGGAACTCGCGCAGGCTCGCGAAGGTGACGACCGCGCCCGCCGCGACCTCGCAGGCGACCCGGACCAGCAGGGCCACGTTGAGATAGCGGGTGGGGTCCTCGGCGACGAGCATCAGCTTGGCGCTGCCCCGGCGCCCGGAGCGCACGGCCTCCTCGGCGCGGAACCGGGTGGTGCGGGCCAGGCCGGCCTCCGCGCAGGCCGCCAGCCATGCCACCACGACCAGCAGGACGGCCGCGGTGACGAGCTGCGCGCTCATCGGACGGTGGGGGCCGGGGAGGGGCCGGTGACGCCCTGCTCCGCGCGCCAGCCGTCGACGATGGCGGCCTGGAGGCCGAACATCTCGGCGCGCTCGTCCGCCTCCTCGTGGTCATAGCCGAGGAGGTGGAGGACGCCGTGGACGGTGAGCAGCTGGAGCTCCTCGTCCATGGAGTGCCCGGTCGGCGCCTCCTCCCCCTGCTTCTTGGCCACTTCGGGGCAGAGCACGATGTCCCCGAGGAGGCCCTGCGGGGGCTCCTCGTCGTCCTTGGCCGGCGGGCGCAGCTCGTCCATCGGGAAGGACATGACATCGGTCGGACCCGGCAGATCCATCCACTGGATGTGCAGCTGCTCCATGGCGTCGGCGTCGACGACGATCACCGAGAGTTCGGAGAGCGGGTGGATACGCATCCGGGCGAGCGCGTAGCGGGCGATGTCCAGCACCGCCCGCTCGTCGATATCGGTACCGGATTCGTTGTTGACGTCGATCGCCATGGGGGTTCGCGGTTACTTTCCGTTGCGGCTGTCGTACTGGTCG
This sequence comes from Streptomyces javensis, assembly GCF_039525925.1. Taxonomy (NCBI): domain Bacteria; kingdom Bacillati; phylum Actinomycetota; class Actinomycetes; order Kitasatosporales; family Streptomycetaceae; genus Streptomyces; species Streptomyces javensis. The sequence goes on from NZ_BAAAIF010000065.1 coordinate 7,058, forward strand.
TATGCGTCGACGATCCGGCCGACCAGCTTGTGACGGACCACGTCGGTGCTGGTGAGCATGGAGAAGTGAACATCATCGACGCCGTCCAGGATCTCCCGCACCTGGCGCAGACCGCTCTTGGTCCCGCCGGGGAGGTCGATCTGGGTGATGTCGCCCGTGATCACTATCTTGGAGTCGAAGCCGAGCCGGGTGAGGAACATCTTCATCTGCTCGGGGTTCGTGTTCTGGGCCTCGTCGAGGATGATGAACGCGTCATTGAGCGTACGGCCACGCATGTACGCCAGCGGCGCGACCTCGATCGTGCCCGCGGCCATCAGGCGCGGGATGGAGTCGGGGTCGAGCATGTCGTGCAGCGCGTCGTAGAGCGGCCGCAGATACGGGTCGATCTTCTCGTAGAGGGTGCCGGGGAGGAAGCCGAGCCGCTCCCCCGCCTCGACCGCGGGCCGGGTCAGGATGATCCGGTTGACCTGCTTGGACTGGAGCGCCTGGACCGCCTTGGCCATAGCGAGATAGGTCTTGCCGGTGCCCGCGGGGCCGATGCCGAAGACGACCGTGTGCTTGTCGATGGCGTCGACATAGCGCTTCTGGTTGAGCGTCTTGGGGCGGATGGTGCGGCCGCGGTTGGAGAGGATGTTCTGGGTGAGCACCTCGGCGGGCGTCTCCTGCACCTCGCTTCCGCCGTTCTCAGCCGCGCGCAGCATGGAGATCGAGCGCTCCACCGCATCCTCCGTCATCGGTTGACCGGTGCGGAGCACCAGCATCATCTCATCGAACAGACGCTGGACCAGGGCGACTTCCTTCGGGTCCCCGGTGGCGCTGACTTCATTGCCCCGTACATGAATATCGGTCGCCGGGAACGCGTTCTCGATCACACGGAGCAGCGCGTCACCGGATCCCAGGACCATGACCATGGGGTGCTTGCTCGGGACCGTGAACTGCGCATGCGCCTGCGGTGCTGTGGTTGGTTGCGTCATGGGCCGGCTCTCTGGCCTGCTTCTACCTCCGATACAGGGTTCTCGCCGCTCGACAACCTTGGGTTCCAGGGTACGACGGAGCACCGACAACACCCGAGCCCTTTTACTCCTATCCGCTCATCGCCCCGCCATCCGGGTCCTCCCGCGACTCCTGACCGTCCGGGGGCCGGGGCCCCGGCGCCAGGCCCGGCCCGCGCCCCGCGCTACGCCTGGCGGAAACCGATCGTCGGGACGGCCCGGCGCAGCGGCCAGGGGCGGGCGGCGGCCGGGAGCAGCCGGTCGAGGAAGGCGTAGCGGCGCAGCGCGCGGGCGGGCTGGTCGTCGTAGGCGCGGGCGTGCTGCCACCAGGCGGCGATCTCGACCCAGCCGGGCGCCGACAGCGAGCCGCCGAACTCCTGCACCGACAGCGCGGCGGTCAGCCCCGCGAAGGCCAGCCGGTCGGCGAGCGGCCACTCGGCGAGCGTGCCGGTGACGAAACCGGCCACGAACACGTCCCCGGCCCCGGTCGGGTCCAGGGCCTCCACGGAGATCGCGGGCACCTCGGCGGTCTCGCCGGTGCGGCCGTCGACCGCGTACGCCCCCTCGGAGCCGAGCGTGACGACGGCCAGCGGCACCCGGTCGGACAGGGCCCGGGCGGCGGCGCGCGGGCAGTCGGTGCGGGTGTAGCGCATCGCCTCCTCGGCGTTGGGCAGGAACGCCTCGCAGTGCTCCAGCTCGGAGAGGTCGGCCGGGTCCCAGCGGCCGGTGTCGTCCCAGCCGACGTCCGCGAAGACCCTGCTGCCGCGGCGGGCGGCCTCGGCGACCCACTCCTGGCCGCGGCCGGGCACCAGGGAGGCCACGGCGGCGCGGGCCGGGGGCGGGCAGCTGGGCGCGGGCGCCTCGGGCGGCGGGGCCTCATGGCCGTGGGAGACCATGGTCCGCTCGCCCTCGTAGGCCATGGAGACGGTCACCGGGGAGTGCCAGCCGGGGATCGTGCGGGAGAGCGACAGATCGATGCCCTCGCCGTGGTCCAGGGCGTCCCGGCAGTAGTCCCCGTAGTGGTCGTCGCCGAAGGCGGCGGCGAGCGAGGTGCGCAGGCCGAGCCGGGCCAGGGCGGTGGCCATATTGGCGACGCCACCGGGGCTCGAGCCCATGCCGCGGGCCCAGGACTCGGTGCCGCGGACGGGGGCGCTGTCCAGACCGGTGAAGATAATGTCCAGGAAGACCGTGCCGGTCAGATAGACGTCGCAGTCCGCGTCGCCGGGGCGGCGCACGTTCGCGAGCGGGTCGAGCAGGTGGTAGCCCGCCGTGAGCTTGTCGCCCTCGTGTGTCGTCACCGCGCTCTCCCAGGTCTTGCCGGTCCGCCTCCGCCGTCTGATGCGGGTGCGGCCAGTGTGCACGATGGCACCGACAACGGGCCGGGGTCCGGCCCACCGTCACCCTCGGCGGTCGTCGGTCCCGTCTCGGCGGTCATCGGTCCCGTCTCGGCGGTCATCGGGCCCGCCGCCCGCGCAGGGGTGCGGCGGTCAGCGGCCCCCACGCCTCTGCCGAGACGCGGCGGTCATCGCGGCCCCCACGCCCCCGCCCGGGCGCCCTCAGCGCCGTTTGGGCAGCGCCACCGTCATCAGGTCCTGGGCGACCGTGAGCTCCCCGTCGAACCCCGCGTCCCGCGCCTGACGCTCGAACTCGGAGGGGTCGCCGTAGCGCTGCGAGAAGTGCGTCAGCACCAGATGCCGCACCCCCGCCCCGGCGGCGAGCCGGGCGGCCTGCCCGGCGGTCAGATGCCCGTACTCGACGGCCAGGGCCTCGTCCTCGTCCAGGAAGGTCGACTCGATGACCAGCAGATCGCACCCCTGCGCCAGGGCGTCCGCGCCGTCGCACAGCCGGGTGTCCATGATGAACGCGAAGCGCTGCCCCCGGCGCACCTCGCTGACCTCCTCGATCGCCACCGTGCGCCCCTCGATCTCCAGCACCCGGTCCCGCTGGAGCCGGCCGATGTCCGGCCCCCGGACGCCGAGCGCGGCGAGCCGCTCGGGCAGCATCCTGCGGCCGTCCGGTTCGATCAGGCGATAGCCGTAGGACTCGACGGGGTGCGAGAGCCGGGCGGCCTCCAGCGTGTACGCGGGGGCACGGGCCAGCACCGCGCCGTCACCGGCGACCGGCTCCTCGGTCAGCGCGACCGTCTCGCGGTAGGCCGTCGCGTAGCGCAGCCGCTCGAAGAACCGCTGTCCGCTCGCCGGGTAGTGGGCGGTCACCCGGTGCGGCACCCGGTCCAGGTTGATCCGCTGGATCACCCCGGCCAGGCCCAGGGAGTGGTCCCCGTGAAAGTGCGTGACACAGATCCGGTCGATGTCATGCGCGGCGACCCCGGCCCTCAGCATCTGGCGCTGGGTGCCCTCGCCGGGGTCGAACAGCAGGCCCTCGCCGTCCCAGCGCAGCAGATAGCCGTTGTGGTTGCGGTGCCGGGTCGGCACCTGGCTGGCGGTGCCGAGGACGATCAGTTCCCGCGCGGACAAGGCTTATCCGGGGGGCCAGTTGAGCCCGCGGCCGCCCAGGACGTGGGCGTGCGCGTGGAAGACGGTCTGACCGGCGCCGGAGCCGGTGTTGAACACCACGCGGTAGCCCGTCTCGTCGAGCTTCTCATCCGCGGCGACCGCGCCCGCCTCACGCAGCACGTCCGCGGTGACCTGCGGTTCGGCCGCCGCGAGTGAGGCCGCGTCCGGGTGGTGCGCCTTGGGGATCACCAGGACGTGCGTGGGCGCCTGGGGGTTTATGTCGCGGAAGGCGACGGTGGTGTCCGTCTCGCGGACGACGGTGGCCGGCACCTCCCCCGACACAATCTTGCAGAACAGGCAGTCGGCCTGCGGTTCTCCCGCCACCGGTGGCTCCTCGAGGATCGTCGGCACGTACGGTCCGGATGGTACCGGGAGGGCCTGTCGACGGAAGCGATCGCGGGCTATTCGCTCCGGCCGCCGCACCGGGTGCCGCCCTTACCGTCCTCCGGTGCCGCCCTTACCGTCCTCACCGGCGCCGTCGTCGGCGCCGACCTGGCCGGTGCCGCCCTCGGTGGTCGGATGCTCCCAGGGGTGGCTGCGGGTCGGCTCCGGGGCCTCCGTGGTCCGGTGCTCCCAAGGGTGGCTACGGGTCGGCTCGGGGGCCTCGGTCGTCCGGTGCTCCCAAGGGTGGCTACGGGTCGGCTCAGGGGGCTCCGTGGTCCGGTGCTCCCAAGGGTGACTGCGGGTCGGCCGGGGGCTCTCGGTGTCCGAGCCGCCGCCCTGGCACTCCCCGATCACATTCGCCTCGAAGACCTTCCGGCCGTCCACCTGGCCGGTCAAGTCGCCCCGGACGCAGTGGTCCTCCCGGACGTAGGTGACCCGGCCCCTGATCCTGACGTCCTTGTCGTTGTCGGTCCTGCCGTGGCAGTCCACCCGTGCGTCGGTCTCCCCGGCCCGCTCGCTCCGCGAGGGCGAAGCGGCACCCGCCGTACGGCCGTTCCTGAACTCGGCGTTGCAGCTCATCCAGCGGACGTCGACACCGCCCCGTTCCAACGCCTCGGTGGCGACCTGGTCCGTGGTGATCGCGACCGTCACGGAGCTGATGCCGCCGCCCGTGGGCTCACATGCCGTCACCGCGACCACCGCCGCGCCGACCGCCGCGACGGCGAAGAGCGCCGGTCCCCGTCTTGTCCGTCGTGCCTGCCGTGTCCGTCGTGCCTGCCTTGCCTGGCTCAATACCCCCATGGGGGGTAGGTTCCCATCGGCCGGCGCGAACCGGAAGGCCGTCCTCGGCCAGGTGCGAACGTACCCGGCGAGGAGCCCTGGAGGGGCCTCTCAGCCCCAGCGGCCGGTGCGGCCGAGCAGCAGCGCGGCGGCCGCCGTTCCGGCCGTGGAGGTGCGCAGCACGCTCGGACCCAGCCGGTACGGCCGTGCGCCCGCCTCGGCGAAGGTGGCCAACTCCTCCGGGGATACGCCCCCTTCGGGGCCGACGACCAGCACGATCTCGCCACTCGCGGGCAGTTGGGCCGTCGCGAGCGGCTCACCGCCCTCCTCGTGGAGCACGGCGGCGAATCGGGCCTCGGCGAGCAGCCGGGCGACCTGCCGGGTCGTCATCGCGTCCGTGACCTCGGGGAAGGTCAGCCGACGCGACTGCTTGCCCGCCTCCCGAGCGGTCGACCGCCACTTGCCGAGCGCCTTGAGGCCCCGTTCGCCCTTCCACTGGGTGACGCAGCGGGCGGCCGACCACGGCACGACGGCGTCCACGCCCGTCTCCGTCATGGTCTCCACCGCCAGTTCGCCCCGGTCGCCCTTGGGCAGCGCCTGGACGACGGTGATCCTCGGGTCCGGGGCGGTCTCCCGGCGCACCTCGTCCACCGCGACCTCCAGCCGGTCCTTGCCCTCTACGGCCGCCACGGTGCCCTGGACGCCCGTACCGTGGCCGTCCGTCAGCACCACCGGCTCACCGACGCGCAGCCGCCTTACGGACACCGCGTGGCGCCCCTCCGGGCCCTCCAGCCGGACCCGGGCCCCCGCGGCCGCCCCCGCCAGGGAGTCGGCCACGAACACCGGGGCGGTCACGACACCGCACCCCGCTGGGGCTGAAGCCCCAACGCGGCCCGCGCCGCGTCGAGTTCCACCGCGAGCGTCTCCACCAGCCGCGCGGCGGGCAGCTCACGCGCCAGCCGGTGGCCCTGTCCGGCCCACAGCGCCATCCCCTGGGGGTCACCCGCCTTGGCGGCCGCCTTACGGAGGCCGGAGGTCATGTGGTGCAGCTGGGGGTAGGCGGCGGGCGCGTACGGGGCGTGCTCGCGCATGAAGCGGTTGACCAGGCCCCGGGCCGGGCGCCCGGAGAAGGCCCGGGTCAACTCGGTGCGGCCGAACAGCGGATCCGTCATCGCCTGCTTGTGCAGGGCGTTCGCCCCGGACTCGGGGCACACCAGGAACGCGGTCCCCAGCTGGGCCGCGACCGCGCCCGCGGACAGCGCGGCGGCGATCTGCGAACCGCGCATGATCCCGCCCGCCGCGATGATCGGGATCTGGACGTATTCACGGACCAACGTGATCAGCGACAGCAGCCCGAGCCCGACGCCCATCCCGTCCGCGGCCGGGTCATTGCTGTACGTGCCCTGGTGGCCGCCGGCCTCCACACCCTGCACACAGACGGCGTCGGCGCCCGCCCACTGGGCGGTCTGCGCCTCGACGGGCGAGGTCACGGTGACGACCGTACGGGTGCCGACCTTGGCGAGGGCGTCGAGAACGGCGCGGGTCGGGCAGCCGAAGGTGAACGAGACGACCGGAACGGGGTTGTCGAGCAGCACGGCCAGCTTGGCGTCGTACGCGTCGTCCGAGCCCGACTCCGGGTCGCCCAGCGAGGTCTCGTACCAGGCCGCCTCGCCCGCGAGCCGCTCGCCGTAGGCCGCGACGGCGGCCGGGTCGGGGTTGGGCGGCTGCGGCATGAACAGATTCATGCCGAAGGGCCGGTCGGTCAGCCCCCGCAGCTGTTTGATCTCTTCATACATCGCCTCCGGCGTCTTGTAGCCGGCGGCGAGGAAACCGAGGCCACCGGCCTCGGAGACAGTGGCGGCGAGCTGCGGGCAGGAGGCTCCACCCGCCATCGGCGCCTGCACGATCGGGTACCGGTAAAGATCGGTCAGCGCGGAGGACATGGCCACATCGTGTCATGCCCTCCGCACCGGCTCACCACCGGATCAAGGGCGCCGCGGAGATCAGCGGCTCCGCGCGGGCCGTCTCCCGGCCCGGCGCGCCTACCGCCCGTTGAACGCGTCCTTCAACCGCGAGAACAACCCTTGCTGCCCCGGCTTGCCGCACTCCCCCGGGGGCCAACCCCCGTACCCCCGGCCGAAGCGCCTACCGCCCGTTGAACGCGTCCTTCAACCGCGAGAACAACCCTTGCTGCCCCGGCTTGAACTCGCCGGTCGGGCGCTCCTCGCCGCGCAGCTTGGACAGCCGCCGCAGCAGCTCCTCCTGCTCCGGGTCCAGCTTGGTCGGGGTGGTCACCTCGACGTGCACGATCAGGTCGCCCCGGCCGCCGCCCCGCAGATGGGTGACGCCGCGCTGGTGCAGCGGGACCGACTGGCCGGACTGGGTGCCGGGCCGGATGTCGATCTCCTCCAGGCCGTCCAGCGTCTCCAGCGGCACCTTGGTGCCGAGGGCCGCCGCAGTCATCGGGATCGTCACCGTGCAGTGCATGTCGTCACCGCGCCGCTGGAAGACGGGGTGCGGCACCTCGTGGATCTCCACGTACAGGTCGCCCGCCGGGCCGCCGCCCGGTCCGACCTCGCCCTCACCGGCCAGCTGGATCCTGGTGCCGTTGTCCACACCGGCGGGGATCTTCACCGTAAGGGTGCGCCGGGAGCGGATCCGGCCGTCGCCCGCGCACTCCGGGCACGGGGTCGGCACCACGGTGCCGAAGCCCTGGCACTGGGGGCACGGCCGCGAGGTCATGACCTGGCCCAGGAAGGACCGCGTCACCTGGGAGACCTCACCGCGACCACGGCACATGTCACAGGTCTGCGCCGAGGTGCCCGGCGCCGCGCCCTCGCCGCTGCACGTCGTGCAGACGACCGCGGTGTCGACCTGGATGTCCTTGGTGGTCCCGAACGCGGCCTCGCTCAGCTCCACGTCCAGCCGGATCATCGCGTCCTGACCGCGCCGGGTCCGGGAACGCGGACCGCGCTGCGAGGCGGTGCCGAAGAACGCGTCCATGATGTCGGAGAAGTTGCCGAAACCCGCGCCGAAGCCGCCGGCGCCACCGCCGCCGGGCCCCGCGTTCGGGTCCCCGCCCAGGTCGTAGACCTGCTTCTTCTGCGGGTCCGACAAGACCTCGTAAGCGGCGTTGATCTCCTTGAACCGCTCCTGGGTCTTCGGATCCGGGTTCACGTCCGGATGCAGCTCGCGGGCGAGCCGCCGGAATGCCTTCTTGATCTGGTCCTGCGAGGCATCACGAGGCACGCCCAGGACTGCGTAGTAGTCCGTCGCCACTTACGACTCCGCCAGGATCTGTCCGACGTAACGTGCCACTGCGCGTACCGCTCCCATCGTTCCGGGGTAGTCCATGCGGGTCGGTCCGACCACGCCGAGTTTGGCGACCGCCTCGTCGCCGGAACCGTAGCCGACCGCGACGACCGAGGTGGCAGTCAGCCCCTCGTGAGCATTCTCATGCCCGATCCGCACGGTCATACCCGAGTCCTTGGCCTCGCCCAGCAGCTTGAGGAGGACGACCTGCTCCTCGAGTGCCTCCAGAACGGGCCGGATCGTCAGGGGGAAATCATGCACGAAACGCGTGAGGTTCGCGGTGCCGCCGATCATCAGCCGCTCCTCGGTCTCCTCCACGAGCGTCTCGAGCAAGGTCGACAGTACGATCGAGACGGTCCCCCGGTCCTCCTGTTCGAAGGACTCCGGAAGATCCTGCACCAACTGCGGCACATCCGCGAAACGCCGCCCCACGACCCGGCTGTTGAGCCGGGCACGCAGATCGGCGAGCGAATCCTCGGTGACCGGGGTGGGGCAGTCGACCATGCGCTGCTCCACCCGCCCCGTGTCGGTGATCAACACCAGCATCACCCGGGCCGGGGCCAGCGGGAGCAGCTCCACATGGCGCACCGTCGAACGGGTCAGCGACGGATACTGCACCACCGCCACCTGCCGGGTCAGCTGCGCCAGCAGCCGGACCGTGCGCCCCACCACGTCGTCGAGGTCGACCGCACCGTCCAGGAAGTTCTGAATGGCCCGCCGCTCCGGGCTGGACAGTGGCTTGACTCCGGCCAGCTTGTCCACGAAGAGGCGATAGCCCTTGTCCGTGGGGATCCGCCCGGCGCTCGTATGCGGCTGGGCGATGAAGCCCTCGTCCTCCAGAGCGGCCATGTCATTACGCACCGTGGCCGGGGAGACCCCCAGCCGGTGCCGCTCGGTGAGCGCCTTGGAGCCGACCGGCTCCTCCGTCCCCACATAGTCCTGGACAATGGCACGCAGCACCTCGAGTCTGCGTTCGCTGAGCACCCCGCGCACCTCCAGTCCAGCGGTCTCATCAGGTCGTCCGTCTGGCACTCACCGGGCACGAGTGCCAAAGCCCCTCCGCCAGTGTACGGCGGGGTGCGGTGGCATGGGCAAGAGCCGCCGCTGGCAGCAACTCTCCCCCATCCCCGTTGAGCTAGCGTCGCGGTATGGAGACGTGTTGGGAAGAGGCGGGCTGGGAGCGGCTCGCGCCCGGTGTGGCCCGCCGTCGGATGCCGGAGTGGGACGAGACGGTCGGCGTGGTCGTCGGACGCACCGACATCCTCGTCGTGGACACCGGCGCGACCCTGCGCGCCGGGGCCGAGCTGCGCTCCGGGATCACCCGGCTGACCGGCCGCCGCCCCACCCGGATCGCGCTCACCCATCCGCACTTCGACCATGTCCTGGGCTCGGCCGCCTTCGCGGGCTGCGAGGTCTACGGAGCCACGGGCCTGGACGGGCTGCTGCGCCGCGAGCGGGAGGCGCTGCGCGAGGACGCCATCCGCCACGGGGTGGACCGGGACGCCGCCACCGAGGCGGTGGACCATCTGGTCTCCCCGCACCACCTGGTCTGCGGGGAGCTCAGCCTGGACCTCGGCGGCCGTACGGTGCTGCTGGCCAATGTGGGGCCCGGTCACACCGCCCATGACCTGGCCGTCCTGGTGCCCGGTCGGCCCGAGGTGGTCTTCTGCGGCGATCTGGTGGAGGAGTCCGGGACGCCCCAGGCCGGTCCCGACGCGATCCCCGGCCACTGGCCCGCCGCCCTCGACCGGCTGCTCGCCCTCGGCAGCGCGGACGCGCGGTACGTCCCGGGGCACGGCTCCGTGGTGGACGCCGCGTTCGTACGGGCCCAACGCGACGAACTGGCCGCCCGCTTCGGCGTGTCCGGCTGACCGTCGCTCCAGTCGCTCGTTCCAGTCACTCGCTCTAGTCGTTCGCCTAGGGCTGTCCGGCGGACCACGCGGGCAGGGGCTGGGGCGGTGTGGGGAACAACCCGCCGCAGGCATCAAGATCCGCCGGACACCCCTGGTCGTTCGGCCAGTTGTGCGCCTGCGGGAGCGGGTGGCCGGCGCGCGCTATCGTCATCCGGATGCGACAGTACGACCCGGACCTGACCCCGCCCTGGAAGCGGCAGCGGCCCGCCCCCGAGGTCCCCGCCGAACCGGACCTCGTCGTGGAGGAGGTCACCACCGGATTCTGTGGTGCGGTGATCCGCTGCGAGAAGACCGCCCAGGGTCCGACGGTCACTCTGGAGGACCGCTTCGGCAAACATCGCGTCTTCCCCATGGAGCCGCGCGGTTTTCTGCTCGAGGGGCGCGTCGTCACGCTCGTACGCCCGCGCGCGGCGGCCCCCAGCGCGCCGCAGCGCACGGCCTCGGGGTCGATCGCCGTGCCGGGAGCCCGTGCGAGGGTCGCCCGCGCGGGGCGCATCTATGTCGAGGGGCGCCATGACGCGGAGCTGGTCGAGCGGGTCTGGGGCGACGATCTGCGCATCGAGGGCGTCGTCGTGGAGTACCTGGAGGGCGTCGACGACCTGCCCGCCATCGTTGACGACTTCGCCCCCGGCCCGGACGCCCGGCTCGGCGTCCTCGTCGACCATCTGGTGACGGGCTCCAAGGAGTCCCGCATCGCCGCGCAGGTCACCGGCGAGCATGTGCTGGTCCTCGGCCACCCCTACATCGACATCTGGGAGGCCGTGAAGCCGTCCTCGCTCTCCATCCCGGCCTGGCCGACGGTGCCGCACGGCCAGGACTGGAAGAAGGGCGTCTGCCGCGCCCTGGGCTGGCCGGAGAACACCGGGGCCGCCTGGCAGCGGATCCTGTCCTCGGTCCACTCCTACAAGGACCTCCAGCCGGAGCTCCTGGGGCGGGTGGAGGAATTGATCGACTTCGTGACGGCCCCACAGGGCTGACGGCCGCCGTAAGGGGCTGACGGCCTGACGGCCGCTGTAAGGGGGCTGAGGTCTCCGTACGGGCTGACGGCCGCCGTAAGGGCTTAATGGCTCCCGTACGGGCAATTGACTCGCCTACGGACCGACGGCCGCCGTAAGGGCTCCCGTACGGGTTCCCTTAGGGGCTCACGGCACGGCCCCGCCTCAGTCCACCAGGTCCCGCACCACCGCGTCCGCCAGCAGCCGCCCCCGGAGCGTGAGCACGGCCTGCCCGCGCCCGTACGGCTCCGGCTCCAGCAGGCCGTCCTCCAGGGCCCGTGCCGCGGCCGCCGCCCCGGCCGGGCGCAGCAGCTCCAGCGGGCAGCCCTCGGCCAGCCGCAGCTCCAGCAGGATCCGCTCCACGCGGCGCTCCTCGGCGGACAGCAGCTCCCGGCCCGCGCCGGGCGACCGGCCCTCGCCCAGGGCCTGTGCATACGCCCCGGGGTGCTTCACGTTCCACCACCGCACGCCGCCCACATGGCTGTGCGCGCCGGGACCCGCGCCCCACCAGTCGGCGCCGCGCCAGTACAACTCGTTGTGGCGGCAGCGCCCGGCGGGCGAGGTGGCCCAGTTGGAGACCTCGTACCAGACGAACCCGGCTGCCGACAGGGTCTCCTCGGCGATCAGATAGCGATCCGCGTGCACATCGTCGTCGGTCATCGGCACCTCGCCGCGCCGGATCCGCCGCGCCAGCTGGGTGCCCTCCTCCACGATCAGCGCATACGCCGAGACATGGTCCGGGCCCGCCCCGAGGGCCGCCTCCAGGGAGGCACGCCAGTCCGCGTCGCTCTCGCCGGGCGTCCCGTAGATCAGGTCCAGGTTCACATGGCCGAATCCGGCCGCCCGCGCCTCGGCCACACACGCCTCGGGCCGCCCTGGGGTGTGCGTACGGTCCAGCACCTTCAGGACGTGCTGCCGGGCGCTCTGCATCCCGAAGGAGATCCGGTTGAAGCCCGCCTCCCGCAGCTCCGCCAGATACCGCGGATCGACCGACTCCGGATTGGCCTCGGTGGTGACCTCGGCCCCCTCGGCCAGCCCGAACTCATCCCGGATCGCCCCGAGCATCCGCCCGAGGTCCGCCGCGGCGAGCAGGGTCGGGGTCCCACCGCCGACGAACACGGTCTCCACGGCCCGCGGGTCGTCCCCCAGCACCTTCCGCGCCAGCCGCACCTCTTCGACGACCTGCTCGGCGTAGTTGTCCCGCGAGGCGAGCACACCGCCGGAGCCGCGCAGCTCACTGGCGGTGTAGGTGTTGAAATCGCAGTAGCCGCAGCGGGTGGCGCAGTACGGCACATGCAGATAGAACCCCAGCGGCCGCCGCTCCGCCCCCGCCAAAGCGGTCGCGGGCAGTGCGCCGTCCTCGGGCATGGGCTCACCATCAGGCAGTACGGAAGGCATGCCCCCATTGTCCGGCACGCCCGGCACCACCCGGACCGCGAGACGGCGCCCGAACGCCGCGACGTCCGGCGACCGGGCCTACAAGGGCGCCCTGCGAACCCCGCGGAGCCGCATAGCGGTGCTTTCCCCTCCCCGCCCCTTCCCGCGCCTCGATGTGCGGCTCCGCCGCGCGGCAGGGGCCCTGCCCTGGGCCCGGAGCCTGGGGAGAAGCCCGCTCGGGGGTCTGGGGCAGAGCTCCGGTCCGGGGCCTGGGGCGGAGCCCCGCTCGGGGGCCTGGGGCACAGCCCCACTCCGAGGGCCCGGGGCAGAGCTCCGCTCTGGGGCCGGAGGCGCAGCCCCACTCCGACGCCCGGGGCGCGACCCCACTCCGGGGTCTGGGGCACACCCCCACTCCGGGGCCTGGGGAGCAGCCCCACTCCGACGCCTGGGGCATAGCCCCGCTCTGGGGCCGGAGGCGCAACCCCACTCCGAGGGCCCGGGGCGCGACCCCACTCCGGGGTCTGGGGCACACCCCCACTCCGGGGCCTGAGGCACAGCCCCACTCCGACGCCTGCGGCAGAGCCCCGGTCTGGGGCCGGAGGCGCAGCCCCACTCCGACGCCTGGGGCATAGCCCCGCTCTGGGGCCGGAGGCGCAACCCCACTCCGAGGGCCCGGGGCGCGACCCCACTCCGGGGTCTGGGGCACACCCCCACTCCGGGGCCTGAGGCACAGCCCCACTCCGACGCCTGCGGCAGAGCCCCGGTCTGGGGCCGGAGGCGCAGCCCCACTCCGACGCCTGGGGCAGAGCCCCGGGCCGACGCCTGGGGCGGATCCCCACTCCGAGGGCCCGGGGCACAGCCTCACCCGAGAGCCCAGGGCAGAGCCCCACTCCGAGGGCCCGGGGCGCAACCCCACTCCGAGGGCCCGGGGCGCAACCCCACCCCGGCGCCGGGGCGGAGCCCCACTCCGACGCCCGGGGCACAGCCCCACCCCGAGGGCCCAGGGCAGAGCCCCACTCCGACGCCCGGGGCACAACCCCGCCCCGGCGCCGAGGCGGAGCCCCACTCCGAGGGCCCGGGGCGGGGCCTCAGGCCGGGGGCTGGGGCGGGGCCCCAGTTGTGGGAAGGGGCGGGGAGGGGAAAGTCCGCCGGAGGCGGCACGGCCCGCCGGGCACTCCCTACTGCACCCTCAGGACCAGCATCGCCAGATCGTCGTCCGGCGGATCCGGCGCGAACTCGTCCACCGCCCGCCGCACCCGCTCCGCGACCTGCCGCGCGCTCAGCCCCGCGCACAGCGCGAACGTCGCCGCCAGGCCGTCCTCGTCGTCGAACTGCCGGTCGCCCGATCGGTGCTCCGTCACCCCGTCCGTCACACAGAGCAGCGTTTCCCCGGGCGTCAGATCGAACGATTCACTCTCGTACGACACATCGTCCACAACGCCCAGCAATATCTGCGGCTCCGCGACCGTCCGCACCTCCCCGTCGGGCCGCAGCACGAGCGGCAGCGGATGCCCCGCACTGGCCAGCGTGCAGCGCACCCCCAGGCCGTCGCCCAGCGGCTCCAGCTCCCCGTACAGCAGCGACAGGAACCGCGCGACCCCGCCGCCCGCCGGCAGCCCCGCGCCGCCGACCAGGCCGCCGTCCACCAGCTCCACGACCCCGGCGGGGCCTCCCACGGCCTCCACACCGGCCACCACGGCCTCCGCGGCGCCCTCGACGGCCTGCTCCACCGCCTCCTCGCCCAGCAGCTGGTTGAGCCGGTCCAGGACCTCTCCCACGCCGTACCCCTCGCGGGCGAGCAGCCGCAGCCAGGGGCGGACGAGGCCGGTCACCACGGCCGCCTCCGGGCCGTTTCCGCAGACGTCGCCCAGGACGAAGCACCAGCGGCCGTCACCGGCCGGGAAGACGTCGTAGAAGTCGCCCCCGGCGGAGATCTCGCCGGTCGGCTCGTACACCACCGCCGACTCGACCCCGGGGATCCGCGGGATCACGGACGGCAGCAGTCCGCGCTGGAGCACCCGGCTGATGGTCGCCTGGCGGGTGTAGCGGCGGGCGGAGGCGAGCGCCAGGGCGACGCGGCGGGCGAAGTCCTCGATCAGGCCGACCACTTCGGCCGGCATCCGCACCAGTCCGGCCCGCCCCAGCAGCAGCGTGCCGAGCGCGCGGCCGCCCGCCACCAGCCGGCACGCGAGGGCCGCGCCCCCGGGCCCGTACGCGGCGGGGTCGGCCGGCCAGGGCCACTCCACGGCGCCGCCGCGGACGGCGGTGGGCACATGGGGCGGCTCCTTCTCCAGCACCTGCCGCAGACCCTCGATGCGCCCCTCGCTGGCGTGCCAGACCCGGGCCAGCCGCGGCGGACCGCTGGTGGAGTCGAGCCAGATCGCGCACCAGTCGGCGAGCCGGGGCACCAGCAGCTGTCCGGCGAGCGAGGTGACCATGTCCTCGTCGAACTGCCCGGCCAGCAGATCGGACGCCTCGGCCAGGAAGGAGAGCGCGCCGCGCTGGATCCACTCGGAGTCGCGGCGGACCGGGACCAGGCCCTGCCCGGGCGCGACGATCTCGACGGCCTCGACGGCCTCCTTACGGCCGTCACCGACGGGCCCCAGGCCCTCGGGGACAGGCCCCACGCCCTCGGGGACGACCCCCGTCCCGAAGCCGCCGTCCGGCCCGGCCCCGGTCGCGCTCGCCGCGTCCACGGCATCCATGGCGTCCATGGCGTCCATAGCGGCCGCGGCATCCATGGCGTCCACGGCATCCATGAAGGCCGAGCCCATGCCGCCCGCGGCGGCCGGACCCGAGGGCGCCACCGCCATCTGGAACCACACCGACTTGGTCGCCCGCCGGTAGGTCGTCCCCCAGGACTCGGCGACCTCGGCCACCAGCCGCAGCCCGTGGCCCCCGGCGTACTCCGGCGGCTCGTCCGCATCCGGCGGATCGCCGCGCACCACCCGGGTGGGATGGTGATCGGTCACCTCCACCACCAGGGACGGCGGCTCGCCCTCGCGGTCCGACACATCCAGCGCACAGCTCACCTCGACGGCGGTGCCGGCGTGCACCACCGCGTTGGTGACCAGCTCGCTCACCAGCAGTACGGCCTCGTCCGCCACCTGGTCGGTGACCCGGTCGGCGGCCGGGACCTCGAGCGCGGCCCAGTCGGCGAGGGCGGCGCGGACGAACCGGCGTGCGGCCGAGGCCGCGAGCGGACTACAGGGCAGGCTGACGCGTGCCGATGCGCTGGTACGGACGGGGCCGACCCCACCCCCGACCGGTAGAACCACCCCACCGCCCTCAACCGACCCACCAGAAGTGGCAGAAGATGACGTCCCCACTGTGCGGCTCCTGAAGAAGCTCCGTCATAACGCCGTATCCGTAACCGTATCCGGCACGGACAGAGTGACAGACGGACCGCCCTCATATGCACCGGGTTACGCAAGTGAACCGCGATAAGGGGAAAATTCATGTGTCCGGCGGGCCGGTCAACCCGAAATCCGGTGCGGGGTCGTATACTTGCCCGTTAAACCTCTCGCGCGCCCGCGTACATGTCCTCGATCAGGTCCTTGTACTCGCGCTCGACGACCGGGCGCTTGAGCTTCAGGCTGGGCGTCAACTCCCCGTGTTCCACGTCCAGGTCGCGGGGCAGCAGCCGGAACTTCTTGATCGTCTGCCAGCGCTGCAACCCGTCGTTGAGCCGCTGCACATGGCCGCCGATCAGCTCCCGCACCTCATCGGTGTCCACGACCTCCGCGTAGGTCTTGCCGCCGAGGCCGTGGTCGCCCGCCCACTTCATGATCGTGGGCTCGTCGAGGGCGATCAGCGCGGTGCAGTAATTGCGGTCGGCGCCGTGCACCAGGATGTTGGAGACGAACGGGCACACCGCCTTGAACTGGCCCTCGACCTCCGCCGGGGCCACGTACTTGCCGCCCGAGGTCTTGATCAGGTCCTTCTTGCGGTCGGTGATCCGCAGATAGCCGTCGGGGGACAGCTCGCCGATGTCCCCGGTGTGGAACCAGCCGTCGGACTCCAGGACCTGCGCGGTCAGGTCCGGCAGCCCGTGGTAGCCCTGCATGATGCCGGGGCCGCGCAGCAGCACCTCGCCGTCATCGGCGAACCGCACCTCCAGGCCGGGGAACGCCTTGCCGACCGTGCCGGTGCGGTAGTCCGCCGGGTTGAGGAAGCTGGCGGCGCTGGACTCGGTCAGCCCGTAGCCCTCCAGGATGTTGATCCCGGCGCCCGCGAAGAAGTAGCCGATGTCGGGCGCGAGCGCGGCGGAGCCGGACACCGCGGCCCGCAGCCGGCCGCCGAACGCCTCGCGCAGCTTGCCGTAGACCAGTTTGTCGGCCACCGCGTGCTGGGCCCGGAGGCCGAAGGGTACGGAGGCGGTGCCGGTGCGGCGGAAGTTGTCCTGGGAGACCCTGGCGTAGTCCCGGGCGACCTCGGCCGCCCACTGGAAGATCTTGTACTGGGCCGCCCCGCCCTCGCGCGCCCGCTGGGCCACCCCGTTGTAGACCTTCTCGAAGATCCGCGGCACGGCACACATATAGGTCGGGCGGACCACCGGCAGATTGTCGATGATCTTGTCGACCCGGCCGTCCACCGCCGTGGTGTGGCCGACGTAGATCTGCCCCGCCGTCAGCACCTTGCCGAAGACATGCGCGAGCGGCAGCCACAGGTACTGCACATCGTCGGGGAAGAGCAGTCCGTCCTGATTGCCGATCACAATGGCCATGTAGGACCAGGAGTCATGCGCCAGGCGTACGCCCTTGGGGCGCCCGGTGGTACCGGAGGTGTAGATGAGCGTCGCCAGCTGATCGCTGCGCAGAGCGTCCATCCGCTCCCGTACGGCGTCCGGCCGCCCTTCCAGCAGGGCCGCGCCCCGCTTCTCCAGCTCGGCGAGCGAGAGCACCCAGCCCTCGGGGTCGTCCGCGGCGGGGACCGCGTCCTCGGCCCGGATCACCACCACGTGGGCCAGCTCGGGAAGTTCCTCGCGCTGCGCCCGCACCTTGGCGAGCTGCGCCGCGTCCTCGGCGATCAGCACCCGGCTGCCGGAGTCGGAGAGGATGAAGGAGGTCTCGTCGGCGTTGGTGGTCGGGTAGACCGTGGTGGTGGCCGCGCCCGCGCACAGCACACCGAGGTCGGCCAGGATCCACTCCACCCGGGTGGCGGAGGCCAGCGCCACCCGCTCCTCGGGGCGGATGCCCAGATCGATCAGCCCGGCGGCGATGGCGAAGACCCGATCCGCGCTTTCCCGCCAGGTCAGCGGCCGCCACTCATCGGGGCCCGTGCCCGAGGCAGGGGGCACCGGATAGCGGTACGCCTCCTTGTCCGGTGTCGCCTCGACGCGCTGGAGGAAGTGCGTCGCCAGGGACGGCGGCCGGTTCTCGAGCAAGTTCTGTGTGTCGGTCACGGCATCCTCCGGGGCCCGCATCATTGCTTGGTGACTCGCGAGTAACCTTCGAGTAGGTGATCAGGGTAGGGGCCGAATCCTTACGGCGTAAGGGGGCTGGGTCACGTTGTTCTCACAAGATGCCCAAGAGAGGCCCCGGAAGGCGGCGGGCCCGGCGCATCCATCACGCCAGGCCCGCTGACCACACTGTTCCCGGTGGGCGGTTCCTCCCGCCCCGGTGGGCGATGTCTACTTCTTCGCCTTGGAGTCCTTGCCATCGGAGTCGGAGGACAGCACCGCGATGAAGGCCTCCTGGGGCACCTCCACGCTGCCGACCATCTTCATCCGCTTCTTGCCTTCCTTCTGCTTCTCCAGCAGCTTCCGCTTACGGGAGATGTCACCGCCGTAGCACTTGGCGAGGACGTCCTTACGGATGGCACGGACCGTCTCACGGGCGATCACCCGGGAGCCGATGGCCGCCTGGATGGGCACCTCGAAGTTCTGCCGCGGGATGAGCTCGCGCAGCTTGGCGACCAGCCGGACGCCGTACGCGTACGCCTTGTCCTTATGGGTGATCGCCGAGAACGCGTCCACCTTGTCGCCGTGCAGCAGGATGTCGACCTTGACCAGCTCGGAGGTCTGCTCACCGGTGGGCTCGTAGTCGAGCGAGGCATAGCCGCGGGTCTTGGACTTCAGCTGGTCGAAGAAGTCGAAGACGACCTCGGCGAGCGGAAGGGTGTAGCGGATCTCGACCCGGTCCTCGGAGAGGTAGTCCATGCCGAGCAGCACCCCGCGGCGGTTCTGGCACAGCTCCATGATCGCGCCGATGAACTCGCTCGGGGCGAGGATGGTGCCCCGTACGACCGGCTCGTGCACCGTGTCGATCTTGCCCACCGGGAACTCGCTGGGGTTGGTCACCGTGTGCTCGGTGCCGTCCTCCATGTCCACCCGATAGACCACATTCGGCGCGGTGGCGATCAGATCGAGATTGAATTCGCGCTCCAGGCGCTCACGGATGACCTCCAGGTGCAGCAGCCCGAGGAAGCCGACGCGGAAGCCGAAGCCGAGCGCGGCCGAGGTCTCCGGCTCGTAGACCAGCGCGGCATCGTTGAGCTGGAGCTTGTCCAGGGCCTCGCGCAGCTCGGGGTAGTCAGAGCCGTCCAGCGGATACAGCCCCGAGAACACCATCGGCTTGGGGTCCTTGTAGCCGCCCAGCGGCTCCTGGGCACCGCCGCTGACCTGGGTGATCGTGTCACCGACCTTGGACTGGCGGACATCCTTCACACCGGTGATCAGATAGCCCACCTCGCCCACGGACAGTCCGTCGGCGGGGGTCATCTCCGGCGAGTTGGTGCCGATCTCCAGCAGCTCATGGGCGGCGCCGGTGGACATCATCTTGATCCGCTCGCGCTTGCTGAGCGTGCCGTCGACGACCTTCACATAGGTCACGACGCCCCGGTAGGCGTCATAGACGGAGTCGAAGATCATCGCGCGGGCGGGGGCGTCGTGGACGCCCACCGGGGCGGGCACCAGCTGGACGACCCGGTCCAGCAGCTCGGCCACGCCCTCGCCGGTCTTGGCGGAGACCTTCAGCACGTCGGAGGGGTCGCAGCCGATGAGATGGGCGAGCTCGGCGGCGTACTTCTCGGGCTGCGCGGCGGGCAGGTCGATCTTGTTGAGGACCGGGATGATCGTGAGGTCGTGCTCCATCGCCAGATAGAGGTTGGCGAGGGTCTGGGCCTCGATGCCCTGGGCCGCGTCCACCAGCAGGATGCACCCCTCGCACGCGGCGAGGGAGCGCGAGACCTCATAGGTGAAGTCCACATGGCCGGGGGTGTCGATCATGTTGAGGATGTGGGTGGCGGGCTCGCCGCCCTCGTCCTTCGTCGGCGCCCAGGGCAGCCGGACCGCCTGGGACTTGATCGTGATACCGCGCTCGCGCTCGATGTCCATGCGGTCGAGGTACTGCGCGCGCATCTGCCGCTGCTCGACCACACCGGTCAGCTGGAGCATGCGGTCGGCGAGCGTCGACTTGCCGTGGTCGATGTGCGCGATGATGCAGAAGTTACGGATCAGAGCCGGGTCGGTACGGCTCGGCTCCGGCACATTGGTAGGGGTCGCGGGCACGCAGGGTCCTGTGTCTAGGCGGGACTCGGTGTTATCGGTATGGGTCAGTCCCGTCCATGGTCCCATGAATGGCGACCTCTTCCGGGTTTGGGACGCCATGGACCCTGCTGGTAACCTGGCCGACTGTGTCTCGTGCCCCCTCTTTCACGGAGATCTCCAAGGACATCTCCGTGAGGGGCGCCATGGACGTCTTCTCAGCAGTCTCAGAAGTCTCCATAGCCTCCATGGGCACGGACGCACCACGAAGCAAGTGAAACCCAACGAACCTGCGAAGGCTTTTACGTGGCGAACATCAAGTCCCAGATCAAGCGGAACAAGACGAACGAGAAGGCGCGCCTGCGCAACAAGGCGGTCAAGTCCGAGCTGAAGACCGCCATCCGCCGCACCCGCGAGGCCGTGGCCGCCGGTGACGCCGAGAAGGCCGCCGAAGCCATCCGCATCGCCGCGCGCAAGCTCGACAAGGCCGTCAGCAAGGGCGTTCTGCACAAGAACAACGCCGCCAACAAGAAGTCGGCGCTCGCCCAGCAGGTCTCCACCCTCCAGGGCTGACGCCTTCCGGGGCTGGCCTCGAGAGTCTCGAAGGCTGGCGCCTTCCGGGGGAAGGTCTCCAGCCGGTTTGGGCACAGCGGTCCCTCTCACCCGCTCCAACCGGCAACCGAGACCTCTTCAGCCCCTTCAGCGGCACCGCGCCGCACGCGGCCTGCGTTCGCCACGCGGGTGCGGCGCACATGATCGATACGAAGGCCCCGCGCCTGTCCTTTTCCCCAGGACAGCGCGGGGCTTTCGCGGTTAATTCGGGTATGTTCACGTCATGTCGACACCGGGGGAAACACCCAATCCGTACGGGCCGCCACAGCCGCCCCAACCGCCTCAGCAGAGCCCGCCGCCGAGCCCGCCGCCGAGCCCGCCGCAGGGGCCGGGGCAGGGGCCGGGGCAGAGCCAGCCGCAGAGCACGCCGTCCGGCCCGTACGGGCAGGTGCCGCCCCAGGCCCAGCCGCCCCAGCACAATCCGTACGCCCAGCCGACGATGCCGTCCGTCCCCCTGGGCGGCGGCTACGGCCCGATGGGCGCACCGGGCACGCCTCCCGGGATGCCTCCCATGGGCCCCGGGGGCGGGGGCGGCGGCAAGGGCTGGCTGTGGGGGCTGGGCGGGGCCGTCGTCGCCTCGGCAGTCTGGGCCGGGGTGCTGTTCGCCACGGGAGGCTTCGACGGGAACGAGGCGGAGGCCGATCTCGCGGGCTACCGCTATATGACCAACCTGTGCGGCTCGACGGACTCCCAGTCCTTCGAGGACTCCGGGTACGAGCAGAAGAGCGGCTCGTCGTCGAACCCCCAGCACAGCAGCTCCGAGAGCCCCGCCCTGGACTCGATGACCTGCAACATCGACTTCGAGCCGAGCGGCGCGAGCACCAGCGACTACTCCTCGGTGTGGCTCTACACAACGGCGTCGCTGCACAAGAAGACCGACCCCGGCCCCGAGTTCGAGGCCCAGTACCGGTCGTACGAGGACCAGAAGACGTCCACCTACAGCTATGAGGTGAGTCCGGTCAGGGGGCTGGGCGAAGAGGCGTATGTGGTGCGGCAGGAGAGCAAAAGCAGCACCTCCAACACTGGCGCCTATGTGATCCTCGCCGTGCGGGACGGCTGGATGACCTATCAGTCGACCTGGTCGGAGTATGTGTCGACCTCCTCCAGCGCCTCGGCCAAGACGCCCGAAGAGGCCACCGAGATGCTCAAGAAGAGCGCTAAGGCGACGCTGGAGAAGATGAAGGAGTAGTCGCGGGCCAGGGGTGCAGCCCTAGGCCGGGCCCCGGGGCGAAGCCCCGACAGGGCCCGGGGCGCGACCCCAGGCCGGGGCCGAGGGCGCGACCCCAACGGGGCCCGGGGCGCGACCCCAAGCTGAAGCCCAGGACACAGCCCCGGGCTGGGGCCCGGAACGCAGCCCCTGCGAGGGCCGCAACCCCAAGCTGAAGCCCAGGACGCAACCCCAGGCCGGAGCCCGGAACGCAACCCCAACGGGGCCCGGGGCGCGACCCCAAGCGGAAGCCCAGGACGCAGCCCCGGGCCGGAGCCCGGAACGCAACCCCAACGGGGCCCGGGGCGCGACCCCAAGCGGAAGCCCAGGACGCAGCCCCGGGCCGGGGCCCGGAACGCAACCCCAACGGGGCCCGGGGCGCGACCCCAAGCGGAAGCCCGGGACACAGCCCCGGGCCGGAGCCCGGAACGCAGCCCCTGCGAGGGCCGACGGGGCAGCCCCAAGCTGAAGCCCAGGACGCAACCCCAGGCCGGGGCCCGGAACGCAACCCCAACGGGGCCCGAACGCAACCCCAACGGGGGCTGGGTCGAGGCCCCAAGCCGGGGCCCGGGGCGTAGCCCCAACGGGGTTCGGGGCGGAGCCCCGGTTCGGGGAGGGGCGGGGTGGGGAACGAAACGTGCCCCGGTTGGCGGCTAGCGGCGGCCTGCCCGGGCGGCGCGGGCGATCGTGACGACGGCCTTCTCCAGGGCGTACTCCGGATCGTCCCCGCCGCCCTTGACCCCCGCGTCGGCCTCGGCGACAGCGCGCAGCGCGATCGCCACGCCATCCGCCGACCAGCCACGCATCTGCTGCCGCACCCGGTCGATCTTCCATGGCGGCATGCCCAGCTCACGGGCGAGATCGCCGGGCCGGGCGCCGCGCGGCGCGGAGGCCAGCTTGCCGATGGAGCGGACGCCCTGGGCCAGGGCGCTGGTGATCAGCACCGGCGGCACCCCGGTGGAGACGGCCCAGCGCAGGGCCTCCAGCGCCTCGGCCGCGCGGCCCTCGACGGCACGGTCGGCGACGGTGAAGCTGGACGCCTCGGCACGGCCGGTGTAGTAGCGGGCGACGACGGCCTCGTCGATCGTGCTCTCGACATCGGCCACGAGCTGGGAGACCGCGCTGGCGAGCTCGCGCAGATCGCTCCCGATCGCGTCGACCAGGGCCTGGCATGCCTCGGGTGTGGCGGACCGGCCGGTGGCGCGGAACTCCGACCGTACGAACGCCAGCCGGTCGGCGGGCTTGGTCATCTTCGGGCAGGCGACCTCGCGCGCCCCGGCCTTGCGGGCGGCGTCGAGCAGCCCCTTGCCCTTGGCGCCGCCCGCGTGCAGCAGCACCAGGGTGATCTCCTCGGCGGGGGTGCCGAGGTAGCCCTTCACGTCCTTGATCGTGTCGGCCGACAGATCCTGTGCGTTGCGCACCACCACGACCTTGCGCTCGGCGAAGAGCGAGGGGCTGGTCAGCTCCGCGAGGGTGCCGGGCTGGAGCGCGTCGGGCATGAGGTCGCGCACATCGGTGTCGGGGTCGGCCGCGCGCGCGGCCGCCACCACCTGCTGCACGGCGCGGTCGAGCAGCAACTCCTCCTGGCCCACGGCGAGGGTCACCGGGGCGAGTGGATCGTCGGTCGTCGTCTTCCTGGCCATCGTGGTCCAGCATCCCACGGACCACCGACAGCCCAGCCGCCCTGCTGCCCGCAGTCCTGCTGCCCGCCGTCCTGCTGCCCGCCGCCCGAATGGCCTCCGCCCGGATGTCCGACAATGTTCCGGTGATCGATGAAGGACTGACCGGCGCCCGGAACTCCCGGAACTCCAGGCACATCCTGGTGCTCCCCGACCGCGACTCCGCGGAGGAGGTGGCCGAGGCCCTCCCCGAGCGCTTCGGCATCACCCAGGAGCCCCAGCTGGTGCGGGACGCCCTGGCGGGCGAGGACGACGCCGAGGACGCCCAGTGGCTGGTGGTGATCGAGGACCCGGCCGGCGGGCTGGACCCGACGGCGCTGGACGCGCTCGCTGATGAGTACGACGGCTGGCTGGAGGCCGAATAACGTCCGAGAATGGGCTCATGACCAACCGTGGTCGCGGAAGAGGGGGCTCCGAGGATGAGCGGGACCGTAACGGCAGTCAGCAGCAACGGCGAGTACTCGTTCACCAAGCCGAACCGGGACAGCATCACCCTGCTCACCGGCCTCGGCGTCGAGGGCGACGTCCACGCCGGCGTAACGGTCAAACACCGCTCCCGCGTCGCCCAGGACCCCACCCAGCCGAACCTGCGCCAGGTCCACCTCATCCACGAAGAGCTCTTCGCGGAGGTCGGTGCGGAGGGCTTCCAGGTCCTGCCCGGTGACCTGGGCGAGAACATCACCACCCGCGGCATCGACCTGCTCGCTCTCCCCGTCGGCACCCTGCTGCGCATCGGCGACGAGGCAGTGCTGGAGGTCACCGGCCTCCGCAACCCCTGCCTCCAGATCGACCACTTCCAGAACGGGCTCCTGAAGCAGGTCGTCGGCCGCGACGAGGCCGGAAACATCATCCGCAAGGCCGGAGTCATGAGCATCGTGCGGGAGGGCGGCACCGTCCGCCCGGGCGACCTGGTCCAAGCCGAGCTCCCCGCCGAACCCCACCGCCCCCTGGACCGCGTCTGAGCGCGGGGCGCCCCCTGCCGCGATGAGTTCCGGCCGGGCCGGGAGTCTCTTCTGGTGACCGTCGTAGCACGCCGTACGACGCCGCCCGGTACGAGACACCACGGAGGACACCATGACGGCCACACCGGACGACCCGACCACCGCGCTGCCCGGCCGCCCGCCCGTGGTCGACCTGGCCACCTGGCAGGCCGCCCGTGACGAGCTGCTGGTCCGCGAGAAGGCCCACACCCGGGAGGGCGACGCCATCGCCGCGGCCCGCCGCCGACTGCCGATGGTGGAGTTCGACGGGACGGTCGAGGTCGTCGGGCCCGACGGCCCGGTCCCGTTCCTGGACCTGTTCCAGGGCCGCGACGAGCTCGTGGTCTACAAGCACATGTGGTACGACGGCGCGCCGCACCAGGGGCAGTGCGAGGGCTGCACCACCACGGCCTGGCATCTGAAGGAAGCGGACTACCTCAACGCGCGCGGCGTCTCGTTCGCCGTCCTGACCACGGGCCGCTGGGACGAGGTGGCCTCCTACGTCGAGTTCATGGGCTACACCCAGCCCTGGTACTCGGTGCGCGACGTGTCCGGGCCGGCCGGCGGCAGCATGGGGTATCTCACCTGCTACCTGCGCGACGGCGACCGCGTGTTCCTCACCTACTCCACGACGGGCCGTGGCAACGAGCGGGTCAACGGGTCCCTCGGCCTGCTCGACATGACGCCCTACGGCCGCGGCGAGGCGTGGGAGGACAACCCCGAGGGCCGGCCCGAGGGGCGCGACGCGTGCTGGTCCTGGCGTTCGGACGCGGACGGGAAGGCCACCTGGGGCCCGACCAGCCGCCCCGTACCGCAGTGGTCCCGCCCCGGCGCGACCCCCGTGGAGACCCTCGGCCGAAACGGCCACCACCACTGAGGCGTGCCGCGGACATGAGTGGGGCGCCAGGGTCGAAGGGAAGACCTCTGGCGCCCTACTCGCGGCCGAAACCGCCTAGTCGTGACGTAGAGCCTCAACGATCGCCGCCCAGACGGCTCGCGCCACCAGGGATACCGCGAAGCGCTCCACGAGACCGCCGCGCCACCTTTTTTCCTTTGTGCCGGACGACCTGAAGAAGCCGACCACCATCACCACCTCCAAGGGGGTTCGACCCACCGCCCTGTGCGGTAGGCCCGTCCCTCCCCCTCGGGGGTCAGGCCAACCTGGCGGCGGTGAGGAACCACGCCCTGTCCGTGGTGACAGGCTCAAAGGTACAACCGACCCCCATTGATCGGTAGTTGGGGTGTTTCAGCCGGACCGTTGTGCGGCCGCGTCGCGACCTCCGAGGACCGCCCGCAGGCCCCGGTCGCGCGTGACCGCGATGGGGCCGTCGGTGTCGGTTCGCAGTACGGCGGCGCCCTGGGCGCGCAGGGCGGCGATGGTGCGGGGCGAGGGGTGGCCGTAGGGGTTGTCGGCGCCGCAGGAGATCAGGGCCAGGCGGGGGCTGAGGTGTCGGAGCAGTTGTGGGTCTTGGTAGGCCGAGCCATGGTGGGCGACCTTGAGGACGTCGATCTCGGGGAGGGCCGGGTGTGTCGTCAGCAGGGCCTGCTGGGCGGGGGGTTCGAGGTCGCCCAGGAGGAGCAGGGTCAGGCCCGCCGTGCGGACGAGGAGGGTGACGCTTGCGTCGTTCGGGCCCTCGGTCGCGGTCGGGGCGGGTGCGGGCGGGGGCCAGAGGACCTGCCAGGAGAGCGGGCCCAAGCGTCGTCGCTCCCCCGGCCGCGCCGGGATGACCGGGATGTGCGCCGACCGGGCCGTGCGGCGTACGGACTCGGCCTGGCCTGGTGGTTCTTCCAGGGCGGTCGTCTCGATCGCGCCGACCGCGCGGCCGCGTAACGCACCGGTCAGCCCGGCCACATGGTCGGCGTGGAAGTGGGTCAGGATCAGGAGCGGAATCCGGACGACGCCCAGGGAGCGCAGGCAGCGGTCGACGGCTCGTGGCTCGGGGCCGGTGTCCACGACGACGGCCGTGCCGGGGCCCGCGGCCAGGACCAAGGCGTCGCCCTGGCCCACATCACACGCCACCATCCGCCAACCGGGCGGTGGCCAGCCGGTGATGAGCCGGGCCAGGGGTGCCGGGCGTACGACGACCAGCAGCACCAGCAGCGCGCATCCAGCGCACAGCAGTCGGTGGCGCAGCAGTCGGCGGCCCGCGAGGACCACGGCCAGGGTGACGGCGGCCAGCAGGAGCGCGCCGGTCCAGCCGTCCGGCCAGTCCGCCTCGGCCCCGGGCAGCGCCGCGCCGGTGCGGGCCACCTGGGCGATCCACTCGGCGGGCCAGCCCGCCGGCCAGGCGATCCACTGGGCGAGCGGCGGTGCGACGGCGGCCGCCGCGAGCGCGGCGAAGCCGAGGGTGGTGGCGGGGGCCACCGCCACCTCGGCGATGAGGTTGCAGGGGATCGCCACCAGGCTCACTCGCGCGGCCATCACCACGACGACCGGTGCGCAGACCGCTTGGGCCGCGGCGGCGGCCGCCAGCGCCTCGGCCACCCGGGGCGGTACGCCACGGCGCTGGAGGGCCGCGCTCCATCCCGGCGCGATGGTGAGCAGGGCGCCGGTGGCCAGTACGGAGAGCAGGAAGCCGTAGCTCCGGGCCAGCCAGGGGTCGTAGAGCACCAGCGCGACGACGGCGGCGGCCAGGGCCGGGAGCAGGGAGCGGCGGCGGCCGGTGCCGAGGGCGAGCAGGGTGATCAGCCCGCAGGCGGCGGCGCGCAGCACACTGGGCTCGGGTCGGCAGACGATGACGAAGGCGAGCGTGAGCCCGCCGCCGAGGAGAGCGGTGGTGCGCAGCCGGATGCCGAGCGCGCCCGCGAGACCGCGCCGCTCGGCGCGCCCGGCCAGCTGGGGCGGGCCCGTGAGCAGGGCGAGCACCAGGGTCAGATTGCTGCCGGAGACGGCCATGAGGTGCAGCATGTCCGTGGCCCGGAACGCCTCGTCCAGCTCGGGCGGCACCCGTGAGGTGTCCCCCACGACCAGCGCCGGGAGCAGCGCCCGTGCGTCCGCGGAGAGCCCATCGGCCGCGGTGCGCAGCCCGGCGCGCAGCCGCCCGGCCAGCCGCTGGACCGCGCTGGGCGGACCGGTGACCTTCGGGGGCCCGCCGCTTACCCGCACTACGGCCGCGATGCGGTCCCCGTCGCGTAACGGTGGCGCCATGCGGCCGTGGACGCGCAGACGTGTGGACGGCAGCAGCCCGAGCCAGGCCGTCCGCTCCTTACCGGACCCTGGGTGGACCGTGACCAGGACGGGGGTGCGGGTGGTGGTCGTGGTGCCGTCGGGGCCGATGACCCGATCGGCCTCCGCTTCCAGGACCACGGACGCGGGCGCGAGCGCCGCGCCCCGCACGCGTGGCCGGGTGAGCCGTGGGTCCCCCGTGACCGTCACCTCGGCGGTGGCACCGGCGTACTCCCGGGCGAGCGCGGGGACGGGGCCACGACGTACGTCCGCCCCGTGCAGTCCGGCAACCGCCCCCGCAGCGGCCCCGCACAACAGCGATGCGGCGATCGCTCCCGCCATACGGCGCCCACGCCAGGCGACACCGCGTGACGGCGAAGTGGCTCGCTGCCCCGGTACGTTGCTGCCTCCCTCGCGGGGTTCGGTCGCGCCCCGGCCGTCCCGAGGCGGTGTCGGCGAGGGCGTGTCCGGTCCGTGTCGGGGGCGGCGTGGGTCGTGGTGTCGGCCGTCCGGTGTCGGGGCTCGTCGGCGGATCCGGAGGAGCAGGGCCACCGCTACGAGGGCGGCTGCTGTACAGGCGAGGGCCGCCGTTAGGGGTGATGCGTCCAGGGCGAGTGCTGCGGCTGCCCAGGTGGCCAAGGCCGGGGGCACCAGCCGGAGGTCGGGTGGGCCCTCCTGGCGTGGGTGTGACGCACCGCGCGGGGACGCGGCGGCCGCATGGACCGGGGCGCGGGTGCGCGAGGGCCGCGCGGACGTCATGGCTGGACCAGCGGGCGCAGGTCGGCGAACCGGCGCTCGCCGATGCCGTTCACCTCGCGGAGTTCATCGATGGAGCGGAAACCTCCGTGCTGGGTGCGGTAGTCGAGGATGTGCCGGGCCAGGACGGGGCCGACTCCCGGCAGGGTGTCGAGCTGTTCGGCGGTCGCGGAGTTGAGGCTGACCGGGCCACCGGGTGCCCCCGGTCCGGCCGGTGCGTTGGGCGCGTTGGGCGCATTGGGTGCGGTTGAGCCGTTGGGCGCATTGGGTGCGTTGGGCGCATTGGGTGCGTTCGAGTCACTGACCGCCGCGCCCGGCGCCGGTGGTCCTGCCGCGGGGGCGCCGACCACGATCTGTTCCCCGTCCACCAGCGGGCGGGCACGGTTCAGCCCGCTCAGGTCGGCGCCCGGCCGCGCCCCGCCCGCCGCTTCCAGCGCGTCCGCGACCCTCGACCCGGGCGGCAGCTTGCGCAGGCCGGGGCGGCGGACCTTGCCCGTCACATCCACCACGACCTTCCGGCCGCCGCCGGACGAGGTGAGCTGCCCGCCCGGCGTGGGGCCGAGTTCTGAGGGCGCGGCGCGCGGGGGCTCCGGGTCCGGGGCGCGCACGGTCTGGGGGCGGCCGATCCAGAAGTGGTAGACCGCGAATGCCACCGCGGTGAGCAGGGCGACCGCCAGGGCGGCGACCGCTTTCAGTTCCATGCCGCAGCGCAGCTGAAGCCACAACGGCAGCCGCTCGCGCAGCGCCAGCCCTGCCCGGTCGCGTCTGCGCAGCGGAGCGCTCTCAGAGGCGTTCTCGGAGGCGTTCTCGGAAGGGTTTCCCGACGCGTTCTCAGGCCCCTCCTCATGCCCGTCGGCCCCGCCCTCGGCCCCGCCCTCGGTCAGCTCCTCGTTCCGCACCTTCTCCGCCGCCACAGCCGACCCCGCGATGCCCTTCGGTCCGTCCCGGCTCCCCAGAGCAGTGGACCCGACCGCCACCGGGGGCGCCGGGGGCGCCGGGGGCGCCGACGAGGCCGTGGCGAAGAGCGCCGCCGCGCGGCTCGCGCGTGAACGTGATGATGCGGCGGGGTGCGGCTGGCCGTGGGCGCTGCGGTGGCGGCTTCCGGCACCCACCAGACCCGTACCGGACGGCGGGCGTGGGCGGCGGCCCGCCCCGCCGTCGCGATGGCGGCCCCGCCCCGGGCCCGTGGTTACTGTGCGTGATCGTGACCTCATGCCACCTGACGGTAGACACACGCGGCCGATCGCGCCGATCCGCATCAATTTCCGGGGATAACCTCCGCGTTGTGGACAACTCCGTCACCCCGCCGGGTGAAGAGCCCCCCACCCTCCGCTATCGCGGAGAGACCACCGCCCCCAACAGTCCGGGCCCGGTGTGCGCCCCGATCACCGCGCCCACCTCGCTCACATACAGCTCCGCCAGCCCCGGCACCCGCTCCCGCAGCCGTTCCGCGAGCGCCGCCGCCCGGTCGCCCGCCGCCAGGTGCTGCACCGCGATGTCCACCGGGCTCCGGCCGGCCCGCTCCACCACGATCTCCTCGAGCCGGGCGATGGCCTTCGAAGCGGTGCGGACCTTCTCCCGCAGCTCGATCCGACCCTCGTCGAGCTGGAGCAGCGGTTTGACCGCGAGTGCCGAGCCGAGGAGGGCCTGGGCCGCGCCGATGCGGCCACCGCGCCGGAGGTAGTCGAGGGTGTCGACGTAGAAGTACGCCGCAGTGCTGTCGGCCCGCTTCTCCGCCGCCGCCACGGCCTCGTCCAGCGTGCCGCCGCCCTCCGCCGTCTCGGCCGCCGCCAGCGCGCAGAAGCCGAGCGCCATCGCGACCATTCCGCTGTCCACCACCCGCACCGGAACGGGCGCGTCCTGTGCCGCGAGCACCGCCGCGTCGTAGGTGCCGGAGAACTCGGCCGACAGATGCAGGGAGACGATGCCCGTCGCACCCTCCTCGGCGGCGGCCCGATAGGCGGCCGCGAACATCTCCGGGCTGGGCCGGGACGTCGTCACCGGCTTCCGCTTCTGCAACGCCTGCGCGAGGGACCGGGCCGAGATCTCGGTGCCCTCCTCCAGGGCCCGGTCTCCGAGCACCACCGTCAGCGGCACGGCGGTGATGCGGTGCCGCTCCATCGCATCCTGCGGCAAGTACGCCGTGGAATCGGTCACGATCGCGACATGGCGGGACATGACTGGGAGGTTATCGGGGGATGGCGCCTGCCGACAGCGCGACCCCACCGGGTGATCAATTGCCTTGCCGATCATGCCCTGTTCAGACGTGACTCAGATCCTGTTCTCAGACCGGGTTCGTACGGGGGTTCACGGGTTCCGCGTTCCCTGGTCTCCGGATTCCCGGATTCTCTGGTTTCCGGGTCTCCGGGTCTCCAGATTCCCGGATTCCCTGGTTTCCGGTTCTCAGGCCGTGTTCTCGGGACGCGGGGACTTCTGCCAGGGCTTCTGCCACGACTGGGGCTCCGTATTCCCCCTCGCCCCGAGCGACGGGCGAGGCGGCTCCGGCGCCTGCCCCGCCTCGGGCCCAGGTCGCGCCCCCGCCTCGGGCGTCGCCAACGGCTCGTCGGGCTCCACCGCCGTCCAGTGCCGCAGCGCCCCCGCCTCCATCTCGATCTCGCGGCCCAGCGAGTCCAGATCGTCGTGCGCCATCCGATGCGACCGCTCCTGCACCGCCCAGCGCAGCGAGTCGGCCGAGTGGGTGATCCGCTGCGCGCGCTCCCGCATCTCGGGCAGCAGGGCGGCGAGCCGGGCCCTGTCGGGCTCCTGCTCCAGCCGCTTCAGATCCGCTTCCAGGTCCAGCGCATGGCTGCTCAGCCGCTGGAACAGGCCCAACGACTCCGACAGGGACCGGTCTTGCGGGGCGGCCGCTTGCAGGGCCTGCCCGGTGGCGCGCATCGAGCCGCGCAGCGAGAGCCGCAGCTGGGCGAGCTCACCGGCCGCGCCCGGCTGGGCGAGCTGCCGGGCCCTGAGTCTGGTCTCCTCCACCGTGACGCGGGCCTGGTGCACCGTACGGTCGATACCGCGCTTGGCCGCCCTGACCCCGCGAACAACCCCATAGACCCCCGCCAGCATGATCAGGACGAAAAGCGTCAACAGGATCCAGATGGCTTCCATGTGCGCTCCTTGGGGCGGCGGTCACGGCACGGTGGCGGTCGTCCTCTCAGCGTAAACGCGCCGGGCGGGTCAGAGGTTCCTGACGAACCCCCGACCCGCCCACGCGCGAAAAACCCGCCCGACGCGCGCCCGCGCGTGAAAGCGTGAAAGGCCGATCAGGCCGGAACGATGTTCACCAGCTTCGGCGCCCGCACGATGACCTTACGGATGCCGGCGCCGTCCAGCGCCGCCACGACCGCCGGGTCGCCCACCGCCAGCGCCTCCAGCTCCTCGTCGGAGACCGAGGGCGCGACCTCCAGCCGGGCCTTGACCTTGCCCTTGACCTGCACCACACAGGTGACGGTCTCATCCACGACGTACTCCGGATCGGCGACCGGGAAGGACTCGTGGACGACCGACCCGGAGTGGCCCAGCTTGCGCCACAGCTCCTCGGCGACATGCGGGGCCAGCGGCGAGATCAGCAGCACCAGGCCCTCGGCCACCGAGCGGGGCACCTCGCGCACCTTCGTGACGTGGTTGTTCAGCTCGGTGATCTTGGCGATGGCGGTGTTGAAGCGCAGGCCCTCCATGTCCTGCCGGACGCCGTCGATCGCCTTGTGCAGGGCGCGCAGCGTCGCCTCGTCGGGCTCGGTGTCGACGACGGTGACCTCTCCGGTGCCCTCGTCGACGACATTGCGCCACAGCCGCTGCAACAGCCGGTACTGCCCGACGACGGCGCGGGTGTCCCAGGGCCGCGAGACGTCCAGCGGACCCATGGCCATCTCGTACAGCCGCAGCGTGTCGGCCCCGTACTCGGCGCAGATCTCGTCCGGCGTGACGGCGTTCTTCAGGGACTTGCCCATCTTGCCCAGCAGTCGGGAGACCTTCTCGCCGTGGTACCAGTAGGCGCCGTCCCGCTCCTCGACCTCGGCGGCCGGGACGGCGATACCGCGGCTGTCCCGGTAGACATACGCCTGGATCATGCCCTGGTTGTACAGCTTGTGGAACGGCTCGACCGAGGAGACGTGCCCCAGGTCGAACAGGACCTTGGACCAGAACCGGGCGTACAGCAGATGCAGCACCGCGTGCTCGGCGCCGCCCACGTACAGGTCGACACCGCCGTGCGGCTGCCCCTCGCGCGGCCCCATCCAGTAGCGCTCGGCCTCGGGGTCGACCAGCCGCTCGCTGTTGTGCGGGTCCAGGTAGCGCAGCTCGTACCAGCAGGAGCCGGCCCAGTTGGGCATGGTGTTGGTCTCGCGGCGGAACGGCCGCGGCCCGCGGCCGTCGCCCAGGTCCAGCACCACGTTGACCCACTCCTCGTTCCGGGACAGCGGGGTCTCCGGGGAGGTGTCGGAGTCGTCCGGGTCGAAGGTGCGCGGCGAGTAGTCCTCGACCTCGGGCAGCTCCAGGGGCAGCATCGACTCGGGCAGGGGGTGGGCCACGCCCTCCTCGTCGTAGACGATCGGGAAGGGCTCGCCCCAGTACCGCTGACGGCTGAACAGCCAGTCGCGCAGCCGGTAGTTGACGGTGCCCTCGCCGATGGCGCGGGACTCCAGCCACTCGGTGATGCGCGCCTTGGCCTCGACGACGCCCAGCCCGTCCAGCGATACGGACTCCCCCGTCGAGTTGACGATCTTGGCGTCGTACGAGCCGAAGGCGTCGTCCCAGGTCGACGGGTCCGTGCCGCGATCGTCGGACGGCTCGACGACGCAGCGCATGGGCAGCTCGAAGGCACGGGCGAAGGCGAAGTCACGGCCGTCGTGCGCCGGGACGGCCATGATCGCGCCGGTGCCGTAGCCCATCAGCACGTAGTCGGCGATGAAGACCGGCACCCGGTCGCCGCTGACCGGGTTGACGGCGTACGCGCCGGTGAAGACGCCGGTCTTCTCCTTGGCCTCGGCCTGCCGCTCGACGTCGGACTTGGCCGCGGCCTGCTTGCGGTAGGCGTCGACGGCCTGGGCCGGGGTGGCGTGGCCGCCTGTCCAGGCGTCGTGGGTGCCCTCGGGCCAGGCGGCCGGAACGATCTGGTCCACCAGGCCGTGCTCGGGCGCCAGGACCATGTAGGTGGCGCCGAACAGGGTGTCCTGGCGGGTGGTGAAGATCGTGATCTTGGCGTCGGGATGCTCGGCCACCGGGAAGTCGACCCGGGCGCCCTCGCTGCGGCCGATCCAGTTGCGCTGTTGCAGCTTGATGGCCTCGGGCCAGTCCAGCTCGTCCAGGTCGTCCAGCAGCCGGTCGGCATAGGCGGTGATGCGCATGTTCCACTGGCGCAGCTTGGCCTTGAAGACCGGGAAGTTGCCGCGCTCGGAGCGGCCGTCCGCGGTGACCTCCTCATTGGCCAGCACGGTGCCCAGGCCGGGGCACCAGTTGACGGGCGCGTCCGAGGCGTAGGCCAGGCGGTGGTCGCCCAGGATGTCGGCGCGCTCGGATTCGGTCAGCTCGGCCCAGGGGCGGCCGTCGGGGGTCGGGCGCTCACCGGAGGCGAACTGCTGGACCAGGGTGTCGATGGGGCGCGCCGTCTTCGCCTCCGGGTCGTACCAGGAGTTGAAGATCTGCAAGAAGATCCACTGGGTCCACTTGTAGTAGTCCGGGTCGATCGTCGCGAACGAGCGTCGCTTGTCGTGGCCCAGGCCCAGGCGGCGCAGCTGCCGCCGCATGTTCTCGATGTTGGCCTCGGTGCTGACCCGCGGGTGGGTGCCGGTCTGCACCGCGTACTGCTCGGCGGGCAGGCCGAAGGCGTCGAAGCCCAGGGTGTGCAGGACGTTGTGGCCCGTCATGCGGTGGTAGCGGGCGAACACATCGGTGGCGATGTAGCCCAGCGGATGGCCCACGTGCAGGCCCGCGCCCGAGGGGTACGGGAACATGTCCATGACGAACTTCTTGGGCCGGGCGACGGCCTCGGCGTCGCCGGCCAGGTCGCCGCCCGGGTTGGGCGCCTCATACGTGCCGTGCGCGTCCCAGAAGTCCTGCCAGCGGGCTTCGATGTCGGCGGCCAGGGCGGCCGTGTAGCGGTGCGGCGCGGCCACCTCGGCCGCGGCGTTGGTCTCGCTCATGGTCCTCAAAGCTCCATCGGTCGTCTCTGCCTGCGGCAACGCAGCGGATCCCTGCTTCCGAAACAAAAAGACCCCTCGCACAGGAGGGGACGCCGCGCTGATGCCGACCGGAGCTGTACTCGGCCGGTGGTGATCAGCGCGGCCCGCTAAGCAGAAGGCGTACGGCACGCATGGAGCCAGGTTACCGCAGGGCGCGGACGGGCCGCACGGAGGTGGTGACCCCCGTCACGCGACGCGAAAGGCGGGCCGCCCTTACGGACGACCCGCCTCCTTGATGTGGAGCTAAGGAGAATTGAACTCCTGACCTCCTGCATGCCATGCAGGCGCTCTACCAACTGAGCTATAGCCCCAGGTCTTGCCCCGCCCGGTTTCCCCGGCGGCGACGCCTACATTACACGGATGCCCCGGCCTTCCGCCAAATCGATTGGCCGGGGGCCGGAGCAGATCCCCGTTACGCCGTCGCGAACGAATAGAAACGCTTCAGCGTGCAGTGCTCGTCGAGGAGCCGACCGTAGATCGGCTCCCCTTCGAGCTCACGGTAGGTCTCGATGGGATCGCCCCTGATGATCAGCGCCCGCGCGCACTCCGCACACCAGTACTGGTAGTCGGGATTGAGCGGCTCCATGTCGCGGACGATCGGTGTACCGGTGCCGCACCAGTCGCACTTCCGGCTGTGGGCTCCCATCTCACTCAGCTCCAGCTATGGCCGCAGGCCGTACACACGTAGGAAACACCGCCGTTGTCACCGAGGACCTGTGCCACATGTCCGGAGCCGCAGGACGGGCACACGATGCCCGCTCGTGCCCTGCGGGACGGGTCCTCGATCGCATCGAGGATGCTGGTCCGCATCCCACCTGCCCTCCCCATCGGACGTGTCGGCCCCATCCCCCTCCGGCCGTCCGATTCTGCCACGGGACGACGCGCAGGTCAGCGGAGATGCCCCACTCGTCTCACCAGACTCATCAGCGCTCCGCACAGCGCGGCCCCGGCCAAGGCGACGCAGGTCACCCACAGGGCGTCCGCGGAGGCACCCGCACTGGGCACCGTACCGTCCGCCGCGCCCAGGAACACCGCCCCGAACACCGCGACGCCAGTGAGCGGGCCGAGTTGAGCCGCTGTCACCAGCACCCCGCCGGCGTCCGGCGCCTCCTGCTGCCTTACGGTCGCCAACGTCCGCGTGAGCAGGGGGCCGTAGGCGAACGAGAGTCCCGCGCCGGAAGCCGTAAGGGCGACGAGGATCCATGGGCCGCCGTCCGTACCGTCGCGCAGCGCCAGACCCGCCCCGGCG
Source organism: Streptomyces javensis (assembly GCF_039525925.1). Classification (NCBI taxonomy): domain Bacteria; kingdom Bacillati; phylum Actinomycetota; class Actinomycetes; order Kitasatosporales; family Streptomycetaceae; genus Streptomyces; species Streptomyces javensis. The sequence continues at coordinate 42,647 of NZ_BAAAIF010000065.1, forward strand.
AACGAGACGGCCGCCAGCAGGAATCCGCCCGGGACGGTGGCGGCGTGCCAGCGGGCGGGCAGCCGCTGCCAGTTGAGGCCCACGACGCCGAACGCGACCGCCGTGGCTAGGGGGCTTCTGATGGATCTCCGTGGAGGAAGGAGCGGCGTTCGGTGCGTGCTCTCGGCGTGCCGGACGGAAGCCCTCGTAGCGGAGCTACTAGGGGTTTTGTCCGGTGCGGCGAGAGGGCGTGCCGGGCGTCGCGACGCCGCGGAGATCCATCAGAAGCCCCCTAGCCGTACCCGCTCGCGGATCCCACCGAGTGCTTCGACGGCGATGCCGCGCCCGGTGCCTTGCGCGACGGACACGATCTCCTTGCTGACGCGGTGGTTCACCCAGGTGGCACGGCGACGTTCCTTCTGCGCGCGGCGGGCGAGGCGCCGAGGTGGCCGAGCCGGGACCCGGCCCCGCCGGGCTCCCGGATCAAGATGGTGCGGCACACCTCGGTCGGCGAGATCCGGCCGGCCTCGACCTCGATGCGGGTCAGCGGGGTGCCGGAGACCCGGGCCGGAGGCGGCGCGGAAAGCAGCGATCCCGCCTCCCTGTGAGGGAGACGGGATCCTGGTGCCGTGGAGCTAAGGAGAATTGAACTCCTGACCTCCTGCATGCCATGCAGGCGCTCTACCAACTGAGCTATAGCCCCGCTCTTCTCGGCGCCGTAGCGCTTCGAACGAGAAGGAGCATAGCCGGTGACCTGCCGGAAAAGGAAATCCGCTCAGTCGTCGTCGCCGAGCACCGGCTCGGGCAGCGATCCGGCGTTGTGCTCCAGGAGCCGCCAGCCCCGCGCGCCCTCGCCCAGAACGGACCAGCAGCAGTTGGACAGGCCGCCCAGGGCCTCCCAGGTCCGGGGCTCAAGACCGAGCAGCCGGCCGATGGTGGTGCGGATCGTGCCGCCGTGGCTGACCACCACGAGCGTGCCGTCGTCCGGCAGCTTGTCGGCGCTCTCGAGCACCACCGGCGCCGCCCGGTCGGCGACCTCGGTCTCCAGCTCACCGCCGCCGCGCCGGATCGGCTCCCCGCGCTTCCACGCCGCGTACTCCTCGCCGAAGCGCTCGATGATCTCCTCATGGGTCAGCCCCTGCCACGCGCCCGCGTAGGTCTCCCGCAGGCCCGCGTCATGCGCGACCGACAGGCCCGTGACGGCGGACAGCTCGGCGGCCGTGGCCGCCGCCCGCTTCAGATCCGAGGCGATGATCGCGTCGGGCTTCAGGGCGGCCAGCAGCCGGGCCGCGCGGTGCGCCTGCGCGACACCGGTGTCGGTCAGCTCGATGTCCAGGGAGCCCTGGAAGCGGCGTTCTATGTTCCAGGCCGTCTGGCCGTGGCGCCACAGGACGATGCGGCGGCCACGGGCGCCTTGGGTGCCGTTCAGCTCAGCTCACCGCCCGCGCCGCCGTCCGGGCCCTGCGCCTGCGCGTACTCCTGCGCCTTGCCGCGGGTGGCCTCGGCGTCGGCCGGGAGCTCCAGCTGCGGGCAGTCCTTCCAGAGCCGCTCCAGGGCGTAGAACACCCGCTCCTCGCTGTGCTGGACGTGCACCACGACGTCCACGTAGTCCAGCAGCACCCAGCGGGCCTCGCGGTCGCCCTCGCGACGCACCGGTTTGGCGCCCAGGTCCTTGTTCAGCCGCTCCTCGATCTCGTCGACGATCGACTTGACCTGGCGGTCGTTGGGCGCCGAGGCCAGCAGGAAGGCGTCGGTGATGGAGAGCACATCGCTGACGTCGTACGCGATGATGTCGTGCGCGAGCTTGTCGGCGGCCGCCTGGGCGGCGGCGTTGATGAGCTCGAGGGAGCGGTCCGTGGCGGTCACAGGCAAGGCTTTCGGTCGGTGGTACCTCGAAGGTCTGGTTCCCCCCAGGGTCTCACGCCCCACCGTCACGCCGGGCGGCCGTGGTCCGGGCCGGCTCGGCCCGGACCACGGCCGGGGCCGGCTCAGCCCGTGGCGTCGTAGTCCGGGCCGAGGAGGACCGTGATGTCCGCGTTGGCCGCGCCCTTGCCCTTCCGCACCGATGCCTCCGGCAGCCCGAGCGTCTTGGCGACCTCCTTGGCCTGGCCCGCCTGGGCGGCGTCCGCGTAGGTCACCCGCGAGGCCGACTGCGCATCGCCGCCCTCGGCGGCCGTGACGACCGTGAAGCCGCCGTTGACCAGCGCCACCCGCGCGGCGCTCGACGCGTCCTTGGGGCCTCCGGCGTTGGTCACGCTGACCCGGGGCGCGGTGCTCTTGTCGGAGTTCTTGACCGTGCCGCCCAGGATGTCCTTGACCACGTGGTCGGTCGCCTGGCTGCTGAGCGTTCCGTCCGGCTGGACCGGCAGCATCGCGGTGTCGTACGCACCGCTCTTGGCCTGCCCGGCCAGCTTCGCCAGCGACGCGCCCAGCTGCTGCTCGGACAGCGACGGGTCGGGGATCTGGGCCAGCGACTCCACGGTGCTGGTGGCGCCCTTCTCGTCGCTGGAGAGCTTCTTCAGCGCCGCGTGCATGACCTGCCCGAACCGCGCGAGCTGCTTGGACTGCGCCTCGCCGGGCGCGCGGTAGGTGGCGTACGCCACGGCCGCCTGGCCGCTCACGATCTGGTCCTTGCCCCGCTTGACCAGGGGGTCCTCGCCCTTCTCGGGGCTGGGGACGGTCGCGTCGGTGTCGAGGCTGATCCCGCCGACCAGCTCGACGAGGTTCTCCAGATAGGGCGTGTCCAGCCGCCAGGTGCCCTGGATCTTCGACCCCAGCAGGGTGCTCAGGGAGTCCCGGGTGGAGTCCGAACCCTCGTCGGTCACGGACTTGCCGAGCGTCGTGGAGGCGCCGTCCTCGGTGGAGACGGCCAGCGAGTTCGGCAGCAGGACGGTGGTGCCCTTCTTGGTGGTCTCGTTGTCCACCAGCAGGGCCGTGGAGGTGCGGCCGCCCTTGGTCTCGCGCAGGTGGACGACGATCACATCGCGCTTCTGCGGGCCGCCCGCGGCCGCCTGGTCCCGGGCGTCGTCGGACAGCCCCGGGAGCTTGCCCGCGTACCAGAGGTAACCGACCCCGCCCGCCGCGGCGAGAACCAGGACCACGACGAGTGCTATAAGGCGGTTACGGCCCTTACGACGGCGTTCGTCGCGGCGCTCGGAGCGGGTCTCGGCGAACTTCAGCCAGTCGATGACGTCGTCGGATTCCTCGTCCTGCTCCTCGACGAAGGAGAACTGCTCGGTGTGGTACTCCTCCTGATCGGCACCCCCGGGGCGCTTCCGCTCCGGGGGCCGGGGCCCGGCGGAACGGGGCTCCTCGGCCGGCGGCGCCTCGGATCCGGGGCGCAGCTGCTCCGGGCTCAGCTCCTCGTAGGGGTTGGGCTCCGGGCCGGGCTCCTCGCGCTGCGGGGGGACGGTCGGGGCGGCGGCCGCCTGCGGGTAGCCGTAGCCGTAACCCTGCGGTGGCTGTTGTTGGTACTGCTGCTGTTGCTGTGGGTACTGCTGTTGTTGCTGCTGAACGTACGGGTCGTAGTTCTGCGTCTGGGTGTGGAGCTGCTGGGGCTGCTGGGGCTGCTGGGGCTGGTGATGCTGCGGTCGGCCGTAAGGGTCGTACCCGTACCCGTCGTGTGGCTGCTGCTGTTGCTCCCCGTACTGCGCCTGCTGCTGAGCGTACGGGTCGTAACCCTGCTGCTGTTCCGCCTGCGGCTGGTAAACCGGACGCCCATAGGCGTCATAGCCGTAGATCTGAGGCTCCTGGCCATACGGGTCCTGTGCGTACGGGTCGTACGGATCCTGCCGGTCGTTCACCGGTACCCCTTCAGCAGTCGTGCCGGTACAGCTCGCGCTTGTCGATGTAGCGCACCACGCCGTCCGGCACCAGGTACCAGACGGGGTCGCCATGAGCGACCCGCGCCCGGCAGTCCGATGACGAGATCGCCAGCGCCGGGACCTCCACCAGCGACACCCCGCCCTCCGGCAGCCCCGGGTCGGCCAGTATGTGCCCGGGTCTGGTCACCCCGATGAAGTGGGCCAGCGAGAAGAGCTCTTCGGCGTCGCGCCAGGTGAGGATCTGGTTGAGTGCGTCGGCCCCGGTGATGAAGAACAGATCGGCGTCACCGTTGAGGGCGCGCAGTTCCCGGAGGGTGTCCGTGGTGTAGGTGGGCCCGCCGCGGTCGATGTCGATACGGCTGACCGAGAATTGCGGGTTCGAGGCGGTCGCGATGACCGTCATCAGATAGCGGTCCTCGGCCGGGGAGACCTTCTTGTGACTCTTCTGCCAGGGCTGCCCGGTCGGCACGAACACCACCTCGTCGAGGTGGAACTGCGAGGCCACCTCGCTCGCCGCGACCAGGTGGCCGTGGTGGATCGGGTCGAACGTCCCGCCCATCACACCCAGTCGCCGCTTGCCGGACCCTTTCTGCTCTTCCATGCGTGCAGACCCTACTGGGCCCGGCCCGGAGCCGGGGCCCATAGGGGCAATCGCCCAGGTCAGCGGTCCCGGTTGAAGCGCGTGGTGATCCACAGCAGCAGGAAGAGGATCACCAGGGCCGCACCGCCGGTCATGAAGGGGCTGATGCTCGGGTGGGTGTCGGTGTGCTCACCGCCCTCGGACGCGAGCGTGGTCAGGGCGGCATGTGCGGTGCTGAAAGCGGTCATCGCGGCAGTACCTATCCGGGTCTAGGCGTCACAACACGTCGGCCACATCGTATGCGAGGCGGTTTTCGGTCCCGATGTCCGTCCTGCTGGTGGCAGCCCCGCTCGTCTCAGCCCCGCTGGTATCCGCTCAGTCCTGCTTGTAACCGCGCAGCAGGAACCAGGCGAGCAGGGCGGCGCCCACCACGCCGACCACGATGACGATGCGCAGCAGCGCTCCCGGGCCGTCGTTGCTGTGGGAGGTGGCGGCGAGGGCTTCGGTGAGGCCAGTCATTTCGGGCATGTCTCCACGCTAACCCCCAGGCGCTCAGGGCCTAGGCTGGGGGCCGCCGGACGAGGGCCCGGGCCGGGCGCCTCGTCGAGCGGGCCATCAACGAGGGGGCGACATGAGCGACAGCCACGAGACCGGTGGTGGGAACGGGACGGGAGACGCCCGGGAGCATGTGCCCAGCCGAGAGCGGCGGCGGTTCCCCGGGATCTCCTCACGGGCGTACGAACATCCGGCGGACCGCTCCGCGCTGGTCGCGCTGCGCAAGCTGACCGGTTTCGACACCGTCTTCAAGGCGATGAGCGGGCTGCTGCCCGAGCGGAGCCTGCGGCTGCTCTACCTCTCCGACTCGGTGCGGGTCAGCGAGCGGCAGTTCGCCCATCTCCACGACATGCTGCGGGACGCCTGCTACATCCTGGACCTGGAACGGGTCCCGGCCATGTACGTCACCCAGAACCCGCAGCCGACCGCGATGTGCATCGGCATGGACGCGCCGATCATCGTGATCTCCACCGGTCTGGTCGAGCTGCTCGACGAGGAGGAGATGCGGGCGGTCATCGGCCATGAGGTGGGCCATGCGCTGTCAGGTCACTCGGTCTACCGGACGATACTGCTCTTCCTCACCAGCCTCGCCATGAAGGTCGCCTGGATTCCGCTCGGCAATGTGGCGGTGCTGGCGCTGGTGACGGCGCTGCGGGAGTGGTTCCGCAAGTCGGAGCTGTCGGCGGACCGGGCGGGGCTGCTGGTCGGACAGGATCTGCGGGCCTCGATGCGCGGGCTGATGAAGCTCGCGGGCGGCCATCACCTCCATGAGATGAACGTGGACGCCTTCCTGGAGCAGGCGGAGGAGTACGAGTCGAGCGGCGATCTGCGGGACTCCGTCCTCAAGATCATGAACATGCTGCCGCGCAGCCATCCGTTCACCACCGTGCGCGCCGCCGAGCTCAAGAAGTGGGCCGCGACCCGCGACTACCAGCGGCTCATGGACGGCCACTACCCGCGCCGCGACGAGGACCGGGACACCTCGGTCAGCGACTCGTTCCGGGAGTCCGCGAGCCACTACGCGGAGTCGGTCCGCAGCAGCAAGGACCCGCTGTTCGCCTTCGTCAGGGACGTGGCGGGCGGCGCCGGGGACCTGGGCAGCAAGCTGCGCGACCGGTTCACCGGCGGTGCGGGCAAGCACGGTGAGACCGCCGGGGAGGGCACGCCGCCCCGGGAGGAGCCCGGGGCGGAGCCCCAGGGCGGGGCGCGGGGCGGCACTCAGGACGACCCCCGGGGCAGGGCTCGGAGCGGCGCTCAGGACGCGGCCGAGGACCAGCGGCCCACAGACGGGCCGGAGGAGCGGCCGGGGAACGACGAGCCCGGGGACACCCCGCCGCGGCCCTGAGACGGCCCCTGACGGCCCTCAGGAACCCCCGTTGACGGCGGGCTGGGTCCCGGGGGCCAGGACGCCGCACAGCGAGACCGCCGTGCGGCCGGTGGTGTACGGGTCGGTGCCCGTCGGGGCGTCGCCCTTGGCACTCTGACCGGCGAGCATCGGCCGCAGATAGCCGGAGGCGTTCGCGGCGCAGGCCTGCGGGCCCGCCAGCACGGTGCTCTGCACCAGCTCGAGGTGGTGGTCGCGCAGATCGTCCCGGTCGAAGCGGAACCGCGTCTCACGGCGCACGGTGAACAGCGACGCGTGGTCCGGTCCGCGGTCGTGGGCGGGCTGGAGCGCGTAGACGAAGACGTGGTCGGCGGCGACCTCCAGGGTCGCGGCGCTGCGTTCGATGACCGTAAGGGTGCCGCGGACCCGCACCGGGGCGTCGGCCAGGGTCACCTCGGCCGGGTTGAAGCGGTTCAGCCAGCCGGTGGCCGCGTGCCGTCCGTCGTCGACCGGGTGCTGGAAGCTCTGGTCGAACTGGGTCTGCTGGGCCGGGTCCAGCAGCAGCCTTACGGCCTGCACCGGGCCGCCGGTGAGCACACCCGGGTCGATGGCGGACTTGACCAGGTAGTCCTTGGCGGTCGTGAGCGCCGTCATCACCTGGCTCTCGGAGAAGCTCTGGGTGCGGCGGGCGCCGGGCACGGTGACCCCTTCGGCGCCGGTGCGGAACTCGGCGGCCGGGCTGTTGCGGAACAGCCGGCCCGGCGGCCCTCCGGGTACCTCACCGCGCGGCGCGAGCGGCACCACGCTGCTGTGCAGCGGCTCCACGGTCTGCGGCTGCGGCGTCTGGTACGGGTGGCGCACCCCCATGTAGACGGCGGCCGCGAAGGCGATGGCGATCAGCAGGACGAGCGCGACGGCCTGGCGCGACGCACCGGCCCTGGCCCAGGCGTGCCGACTGCGCACCGCCCGTGCGTGTTCGCCCATCCGCTCGTCGGCGGAGAACTCCTGGAGCCGGGCAGCACGGACGAAGGACTCGTCGAACACGACGGAGCGGTACTCGTCCTCACCACCTCCCGGGACGCCCTCGGGTGTCCCCTCGGGAGGGTCTCCACGCCCGGTCATATCTCAAGAGTAGGTCGCCAGGGGCGACGGTAAACGCGGTGGTACTCCACAACTTGGGAGGCGAGTGCGGAGGAAACGCCCCATAGGCCGCGGCATGCTAGCCGGGTACGAGGACGTCACCGCGACGGCGGGACGGCGGAGGCGGTCGAGCCCTTGGCCCCGGTCGGCTCCGGGGCCGACTCCGACCCCGAGGGCTCCAGACGCGGCTGTCCCGAGGGCGAGCCGTCGACACCGCTGGTGGCGGGCGGTGGGGCCGGGTCCTGGCGGTTGCCCGAGGCGCCCCGGTAGACGGCGGTGAAGGCCAGGGCGACCACGCCGATGCCCATCAGGACGGCCAGCAGCCAGGCCACCGGGCGGTGCCAGCGGGCATGGCCGCGGTAAGGGCGCCCCGCGCTGCCGTAACGCCCATAAGGGCCGTAGGCGTCGTCCCCGTCCCGCCCGGGGCCGAAGCGCCCGTCGGGGTCGTCCGCGCCGTAGAGGTCGGCCTCCGCGCCGTACCCATCCTCGAAGAGCTCGTCCTCGGGCGGGACACCGGCCCTGCGGCGCCGGGACGCCTCGGCCTCGGCACGGGCCTCGGCGGCGGCCAGCATCCGCTCGATGGCGGTGGGCTCATGGATCGGGGCCGACCGTACGAAGTCCTCGTCGAAGACCACGGCGGCGAACTCGTCGTTCGTCTCGCCGTGGCTGCGGTCGTCGGGCTCGTCGCCGTCCGGGAACGGCTTGCCCCCCACGTCGTCCGGCACCCATTCAGAGTAGACCGGACGGGTCAATTTGGGCAGGGTGAAATGGTATTCGGGGGAAGATCCACCCTAGCGGCGCCGGAAATCGACCATCCCCCGAACGGGTGAGTCAGCGGGTGTGGCCGTCTCCGGTGACGATGTACTTCGTCGAGGTCAGCTCGGGCAGCGCCATGGGTCCCCGGGCGTGCAGCTTCTGGGTGGAGATGCCGATCTCGGCGCCGAAGCCGAACTGCCCGCCGTCGGTGAACCGCGTGGAGGCGTTCACGGCGACCGTGGTGGAGTCCACGAGCTGGGTGAAGCGGCGGGCGGCCTGCTGGGACGACGTGACGATGGCCTCGGTGTGCCCGGAGGACCACAGGCGGATGTGGTTCACCGCGGCCTCCAGGGAGTCCACGACACCCGCCGCGATGTCGTACGAGAGGTACTCGGTCTCCCAGTCGTCGACCACCGCCGGGACCACAGTGGCCTTGGAGCCCTCCGCGAGCGCCATCACCCGCTCGTCCGCGTGGACCGTGACCCCGGCCCCGGCCAGGGCGTCCAGGGCGCGGGGCAGGAACCTGTCGGCGATGTCCTGGTGCACCAGCAGCGTCTCCGCCGCGTTGCACACGCTCGGCCGCTGGGCCTTGGAGTTCACCAGGATCTCGACCGCCATGTCGAGGTCGGCCTCGGCGTCCACGTACACATGGCAGTTGCCGGTACCGGTCTCGATGACCGGGACCGTGGACTCCTCGACGACCGTACGGATGAGGGACGCGCCGCCGCGCGGGATCAGCACGTCCACCAGGCCGCGGGCGCGCATCAGCTCGCGCACCGACTCCCGGCTCTCGCCCGGCACCAGCTGCACCGCGTCCGCGGGCAGCCCCGCCCCGCCGACGGCGTCGCGCAGGACCTTCACCAGCGCGGCGTTGGAGTGGGACGCCGACGAGGAGCCACGCAGCAGCACCGCGTTGCCCGACTTCAGGCAGAGCGCCGCGGCGTCCACCGTCACATTCGGCCGGGCCTCGTAGATGATCCCGACGACGCCGAGCGGCACGCGCACCTGGCGCAGGTCGATGCCGTTGGGCAGGGTGGAGCCGCGCACCACCTCGCCGACCGGGTCGGGCAGCGCGATCACGTCGCGGACGTCGGAGGCGATGGCCCGCACCCGCTCGGGGGTGAGCGTCAGCCGGTCCACGATGGCGTCGCTGGTGCCGGCCTCGCGGGCCCGCTCCACATCGGCCGCGTTGGCCTCCACGATCTCCTTGGTGCGCACCTCCAGGGCGTCGGCCATCGCGAGCAGGGCGTCGTCCTTGACGGCGCGCGGCAGCGGCGCGAGATCGGCTGCCGCGACCTGGGCCCGGTAGGCGGCCTGGAGGACCGGGGACTTCGGCCAGGGGTCGGCGAGCGGCGACGTGGGTGCGCTGGTCATGCCCGAAGCGTACTGAGCCGGGAGCGGAGATCCACGCACTATTCCGCAGTTCGAGATGGCGTTCTCACATCTCGGCGCCGCACATCCGTGCTCAGAACGGATGCACGCCCACCGGGGAGGCCGGTGGCGGCCCGTACCCCTCGGCGACCCGATGGTGATAGGTGTCACGGTCGATGACCTCGAGCCCCACGATCTCCCAGGGCGGCAGCTTGGCCGAGGCCCGGTGCTCGCCCCACAGCCGCAGCGCGACCGCCGCGGCGTCATGCAGATCACGGGCCTCTTCCCAGTAGCGGATCTCGGCGTGATCGTTGGCATAGCGGCTGGTCAGCAGGAACGGATGGTCATGGGCCAGCTGCTCGAGCGCCCTGCGGACCTCCGGCAGCGGCGCCTCGCTCCCCGAGACGCTGAGGGTGATGTGCCACAGCCGGGACGCCTCGCCACGCCCGGCATCGTGCGCCACGGCGTCACCGGACCCGGCGTCGCCCGCTCCGACACTGGTCAGGGTGCGCTCCGCCGCCCCTCTGGGCGACGCCCCCGGGCGCCCTCGTCTCACCGGCGGCCTCCTGTAACTCGCTGCTCCGCTCACGCGCGGGCGGAGCATCTCGTGACGGTGCCATGGCCGCGGCCTTCCGCTCGGACTCCGCCGCGTCTCCCACAGCCGGCGCGCTGCCCCGCGCGACCCCGTTGAACAAAGTTGACCAGCCCACGCCCGCCCGCGGGGCGCTTTTGAGGTTTTTCGGAGGGGGGTTTATTTTCCGGCGGCCCGGTTCGCCTCGAGTCGCCTCCAGGGTGTCCGCGCCGCCGGAGCGGCTCAGTCCAGGACGACGAGGTCGTCGCGGTGGACCACCTCTCGTTCGTAGGCCGGGCCGAGCTCGCGGGCCAGGTCCCTGGTCGAGCGGCCGATCAGCTGCGGGATCTCCTTGGCGTCGAAGTTGACCAGGCCACGGGCCACGGGGCGGCCCTCGGTGTCCCTCAGCTCGACCGGGTCACCGGCGGTGAATTCGCCCTCCACGGCCGCGATCCCGGCGGGCAGCAGCGAGGTGCGGCGCTCCACGACGGCCCGTACCGCGCCGTCGTCCAGGGTGAGGGCGCCACGTGGCGCGGAGGCGTGGGCGAGCCAGAGCAGCCGGTTCGCCGAGCGGCGGCCGGTGCGGTGGAAGAACGTGCCCGTATGGCGGCCGAGCAGGGCGTCCCCGGCCCGGCTCGCGGAGGTGAGCACCACCGGGACCCCGGCCGCGGTGGCGATCCGGGCCGCCTCGACCTTGGTGACCATGCCACCGGTGCCCACCCCCGAGCGGCCCGCACTGCCGATGGAGACGCCGTCCAGGTCCCGCGGGCCCCGGACCTCGTCGATCCGGGAGGTGCCGGGGGTCCTGGGGTCCCCGTCGTACAGGCCGTCCACATCGGAGAGCAGCACCAGCAGATCCGCCCGGACGAGATGGGCGACCAGGGCCGCGAGCCGGTCGTTGTCGCCGAACCGGATCTCGTCCGTGGCCACCGTGTCGTTCTCGTTGACGATCGGCAGCGCGCCCATGGCCAGCAGCTGGTCCAGGGTGCGGGTGGCGTTGCGGTAGTGGGCGCGGCGGCTGGTGTCGTCCGTGGTGAGCAGCACCTGGCCGACCCGGCGCCCGTAGCGCGCGAAGGACGCCGTGTAGCGGGCCACCAGGAGCCCCTGCCCGACGCTCGCGGCCGCCTGCTGGCGGGCGAGGTCGCGGGGGCGCCGGTCCAGGCCCAGCGGGGCCAGCCCGGCGGCGATGGCACCGGAGGAGACCAGGACTATCTCCTTGCCGTTCGCGCCGCCCTTGCGGTCGCCGCCCTTACGGTCGCCGCCCTTACCGTCTCCGGCCTTACCGTCCGCGTCCCTGCCGCCGTCGCCCTTACCGTCGCCGTCGAGCACCTTGGTGAGCACGTCGACCAGCGCGTCCACGCGGTCCGCGTCCAGGCCCCCCGCCGCGGTGGTGAGGGAGGACGAGCCGACCTTGACCACGATCCTGCGGGCGGCGGCCACCTCGTCCCGTACCGCCGACCCGTCCTGCTCCGCCACGCCGCTCCCTCGTTCGTCCCCGGCCCATCACACGCCCCGAAGAAACGCATGCCTTACACACTCATCATGACAAGGGGGCAATCTACGACAGTCGGCCCTCGCCTGCCTCGGCATTTCAGCCCCCGGACACCGCCCGCGCACATCGCCTCACACACCGCCATGAGCACCCCACGGACACCACTCGGGGGACCTTTGACACCGATTGCGACCGGTTGGCACCGGCGCGGATTGTCACCGGGCGGGACGTCGGCATACGGTCAGGGGTCCCCCCAGTCCGTTGCCCTCCTGCCAGGAGCCCACCCCGTGCCCTCTGCCGGAATCGCCCCACGCCGGGTCGTACAGCTGACGGCGCTGCTCGCGATGCTCGTGTTCTTCGCCACACAGCTCGTCGGCGCCGTGCTTCCGAACGTACCGCTTTTCATCGCCGCCTCGGCGTGCGGACTCGCGCTCGATCTCTTCCTACAGCACAAGCAGCCCGGTCTGCTGGCGCTGCTGGGGAAGATCCGCCTCGACGTCACGGTGCGCCAGCTGTTCCGCGACATGCTCATCATGGTCGGGCTGCTGCGCATCGAGGGCATCAATCCCCTGCACGAGCAGGCGCCCCTGACCGTGGGGCTGCTCCTCTTCTACCTGGTGCACTTCGCCTGCCAGGCGGCGGCCATCCTGGTTCGCCGGACCCGGCAGCTGCCGTTCGTCACGCGCAACATCGACGCGTCCGCGCTGCGCCTGAACGCGGCCCCGCCGCGGCTGTTCGCCCGTCAGCACGGGCGCCGTCTGCTGCGTCTCGCCGCGCCGGTCACCGCCGGCCTCCTGGTCACCGCGGCCACCAAGGACGCCGTCTGGGGCGGCGCCGGCCTGGCGATCGCGCTCCTGATCGGCATCGGTGGCACGGCCCACCTCGCCAGCTGGCTGCTGCCGCGCAAGCGCGTGGCGAACGAGGCCACGGCCCTGCGCTGGCTGGACAAGTGGCTGGCCGACTATCAGCCGACCGTGGGCATGTACTTCTCCGGCGGCAACTCCTCGGCGTACCAGGCGAACATGTGGCTCTCCACGCTCGCCGCGCTCGACGGCAAGCCGATCATCGTGCTCCGTGAGCGGTTCATGGTGCAGAAGATTGAGGCGACGGACGTGCCGATCGTCTGCCTCCCCAAGGTCGCGCATCTGATGCGGCTGGAGCACTCGACGCTCAAGGTGCTGCTGCATCCGGCGAACTCCGGCAAGACCTCGCAGGTGCTGCGCATCCCCTCGATCAAGCACGCGTTCATCAACCACGGCGAGAGCGACAAGCTCTCCAGCTGCAACCCGTACGCCAAGGCGTACGACGAGGTGTGGGTCGCGGGCCCGGCGGCGCGCGAGCGCTACCAGCTCGCCGACATCGGCGTCGAGGACAAGGACGTCGTGGAGGTCGGCCGGCCGCAGCTGGCCCCCATCCGCCCCTACGCGGGCGTGCCCACCGGTGAGTTGACGACGGTGCTGTACGCGCCGACCTGGGAGGGCTGGGACGGGAACCCCGGCAACACCTCGGTGATCCTGGCCGGTGAGAACATCGTCCGCGAGCTGCTCGCCGACCCCAAGGTGCGCCTGCTGTACAAGCCGCACCCGATGACCGGCTCCGTGGACCCCCGCGCGGGCCGTGCCAACGACCGCATCAAGGCGATGATCGCCGAGGCGAACACCAAGCGCGGCGGCGACCGCCCCGGCGCCGAGGCGGCCGCCGAGCTGGCCCGGTGCGCCGATGAGCTCAACCGGCTCACCAGCACCTCCTTCCGGCCCAGCGCGGACGAGACCGAGCGCATGAAGCTCCAGGGGGCCCCGGACGGCGACCGCGCGGCGGCAGTCGCCGCGGCCACCGCCGCCTGGGAGAGCGCCTACTGGGCCTCGCTGCCGGTCTGGGAGCACCAGATCATCACCGGCCCGCGTCCGGCGATCTTCACCTGCTTCAACCAGGCCGACGTGCTGATCAGCGATGTCTCCAGCGTGGTCTCGGACTACCTGACGAGCGAGAAGCCGTACGCGGTGGCGAACACCAGCGGGATGACGGAGGAGGAGTTCCGGGCGGGCTTCCCGACCGTGCGCGCCGCCACGATCCTCACGCCGGAAGCCGCGGGCGTGACCGGACTGCTGGCAGCGGTCCGCGACCCCGAGAAGGACACCCTCGCGGGCGCCCGCGCCGAGCTGAAGGTGCATCTGCTCGGCCCGTCCGACCCGCCGTCGCTGGTGCGCTTCGACCAGGCCACGCAGGACCTGTGCCGCAAGGCCGACGAGCGCCGGGCCCGGATGGCCACCCGGCTCACCGACGAGATCCCCTCGCAGCGCGAGGCCCGGGACGCGGCGGAGGAGATGGAGCTGGAGTCCGGCTCGCCGGAGACGGAGGAGACCGCGACGGTCTGACGTCCGGCGGTCCGAGCCGACGGCAGGGACCGAGAGCATGACGAAGGGCCCGGGAGAGATCCTCCCGGGCCCTTCGTCATGCCGCCTGCCGGGCGGCGCCGAGAGGCCCGCTCAGGGCCCGCGCGGAGCCCCGGAGCGTCCGGACCCTCGAGGGCGCCCGTTATGCGCGACCGGGCGGCCGTGCGGCCCTCATGACGTGCGGCCGTGCGGCCCTCAGAACGGCTTGAACGTGTCGAACTCCTCGTCCGCCTCGTCCCGCTCGGCATCCCGGTCCCGCCGCCGCTGCGCGGCCGGGCGCGGGGCGTCGAAGCGGTGGTCCTCGCCACGGCGGCCCAGCATCTCCGCGCCGGTCGCGAGGCTCGGCTCCCAGTCGAAGACGACCGCGTCGTCCTCGGGGCCGATGACGACCTCGTCGCCCGAGTGGGCGCCCGCCTTCATCAGCTCCTCCTCGACGCCGAGACGGGCCAGGCGGTCGGCGAGGTAGCCCACGGCCTCGTCGTTGGCGAAGTCGGTCTGGCGGACCCAGCGTTCGGGCTTCTCGCCCAGCACGCGGTAGAAGCCCTCCTCGGCGACGACCCTGAAGCCCGCGTCGTCCACGGCCTTCGGCCGGATGACGATCCGGGTCGCCTCCTCCTTCGGCTTCGCCGCCCGCGCCTCCGCGACGATCTTCGCCAGGGCGAAGGACAGCTCCTTGAGGCCGAGATGGGCGACCGCCGAGGCCTCGAGTACCTGGTAGCCGCGGGCCTCCAGATCGGGCCGGATGATGTCGGCGAGGTCCTTGCCGTCGGGGATGTCGACCTTGTTGAGCACGACGACCCGCGGCCGGTCGTCCAGACCGCCGTACTGGGCCAGCTCCGCCTCGATGACGTCGAGGTCGGTCAGCGGATCGCGCTCGGACTCCAGCGCCGCGGTGTCCAGCACGTGCACCAGCACCGAGCAGCGCTCGACATGGCGCAGGAACTCCAGGCCGAGGCCCTTGCCCTGGCTGGCGCCGGGGATCAGACCGGGGACGTCGGCGATGGTGTAGACGGTCGAACCGGCCGTGACCACACCGAGGTTGGGCACCAGCGTGGTGAACGGATAGTCGGCGATCTTCGGCTTGGCCGCCGAGAGCACCGAGATCAGCGAGGACTTGCCGGCGCTCGGGTAGCCGACGAGGGCCACGTCCGCGACGGTCTTCAGCTCCAGGATGACGTCCCCGGAGTGGCCCGGCTCGCCCAGCAGCGCGAAGCCGGGTGCCTTGCGGCGGGCCGAGGCGAGCGCGGCGTTGCCGAGGCCGCCGCGGCCGCCCTGGGCGGCGATGTAGGTGGTGCCCTCCCCGATCAGATCGGCCAGGACGTTGCCCCGCTTGTCGAGGACGACGGTGCCGTCCGGGACCGGCAGGACCAGGTCGGTGCCGTCCTTGCCGGAGCGGTTGCCGCCCTCGCCGGGCTTGCCGTTGGTGGCCTTGCGGTGGGGGCTGTGGTGGTAGTCGAGCAGGGTGGTGACGGACTGGTCCACGACCAGGATCACATCGCCGCCCCGGCCGCCGTTGCCGCCGTCCGGTCCCCCGAGCGGCTTGAACTTCTCGCGGTGCACGGAGGCGCAGCCGTGGCCTCCGTTACCCGCGGCGACATGCAGTTCGACGCGGTCCACGAAGGTGGTCATGACGGGTGCCTCCAGTTACATACGGGTTCGGGGTTGTTCTGATGTGCCTCACGCTCGTAACGCGCCGAGGGCGGACCCGCTTCCCGTCACGGGAAGAGCGGTCCGCCCTCGGAAAAGGCTGTGCGATGTCGCCCGGGCTGATTACTCAGCGACCGGAACGATGTTCACGACCTTGCGGCCACGGCTGGTGCCGAACTGCACCGCACCGGCGGCCAGCGCGAACAGCGTGTCATCGCCGCCGCGGCCGACACCCGTGCCCGGGTGGAAGTGCGTGCCGCGCTGGCGGACCAGGATCTCACCCGCGTTGACGACCTGGCCGCCGAAGCGCTTGACGCCGAGCCGCTGGGCGTTGGAGTCGCGACCGTTCCGAGTGGACGATGCGCCCTTCTTGTGTGCCATCTCTTCTCAGTCCCTTACTTCGCAGCCGAGTCGATGCCGGTGATCTTCAGCGCGGTGTGCAGCTGGCGGTGGCCGATCCGCTTCCGGTAACCGGTCTTGTTCTTGTACTTCAGAATGTCGATCTTGCCACCCTTGTGGTGGTCGACGACCTCGGCGTGAACCTTCACACCGGCCAGGACCCACGGGTCGCTGGTGACGGCATCGCCGTCGACAACGAGCAGAGTGGAAAGCTCGACGGTGTCGCCGACCTTGTTGCTGGCCAGACGGTCGACCTCGATGACATCGCCCACGGCCACCTTCTGCTGGCGGCCGCCGGTGCGCACGATTGCGTACACGCGGTTCTCACTCTCTCGCTAGAAAACGGGACCTCTGATGCCAGCCGCCCAACACGGCCCACGAGGGTCGTGACAACCGAGTGATCATGCGATTCAACATCGGCCGAACGGCCTCTTCCGGCGAAGCGGAAGGGATGTGCTCAGGGGTTTGGCGTACAGACGCCAAGGGTTAAGGCTACCAGAGCCCGGAGGGCCCACTGTCACGTGACAGTGGGCCCTCCGGGTCGGCCGGATCAGTCGTCGGCGGCGGCCGAGACCGACTGCGGAGTCTGCTGCTCCGCCGCCGCGGTCTTCTTCGTCGCCGCCTTCTTGGCGGTCGTCTTCTTGGCCGTGGTCTTCTTGGCGGCCGTCTTCTTCGCCGCCGTCTTCTTCTCGGCGGTCTTCTTGGCCGCCGCCTTCTTGGCGGGAGCCTTCTTGGCCGCCTTACGGGCGGTCTTCTTCGCCGGTGCCGCCGCCTCGGCCTCGCCCTCGGCGGACGCGCTCTCGGGCGCCGCCTCCGGCTCGGGCGCCGACTCGGGCTCCGGCCCCGACTCGGGCTCCGGCCCCGACTCGGCGGAAGACCCGCTCACGACCACCACGGCCGCCTCCTCGGAGCCCGTCGGCGAGCCCGCGGGGGCGCTCACCTTACGGGTCGCACGGCGGCGCGTACGCGGCGCGGGAACGCCCTCGAGCGGGGCCTGCTCCTCGGTGGGAGCGGCGGCGGGAGCCTCGGCGGCCGCCGCCGGCTCCGCCTGGGCCGCCTCCCGACGCTCGTCGGCCACCACGACCACCACGCCCTCCGGCTCCTTGGCGGCCTTCGGGGCGCCCGCCGGGGCGGAGACCTTACGGGTGGCACGGCGGCGCGTACGCCCACGGCTCGCGGCGGCCTCGGCCTCCGCGGCGCTGCTGTACAGCTCCTCGTCGGCCGCGAAGACCGGCTCGGGCAGCGGCTTGGGCTGGGTGGCCTCCGCCGCGATCTCGGCCGCCGCCTCGGTGACGTCCTCGGACTCCGCCTCGGCTTCGGCCTCCGCCTCGGCGGCGGCCGCGGCCCGCTCCTGCTGCTGAGCGCCACCGGCGGCGGACTTCTTCTTCTTGCGCTTGCCGCCACCGCCGCCGGCGGACGACGCCTGCTCCATGTGGACGATCACGCCGCGGCCGTTGCAGTGCACACAGGACTCGGAGAAGGACTCCAGCAGCCCCTGGCCGACCCGCTTACGGGTCATCTGGACCAGGCCGAGCGAGGTGACCTCGGCCACCTGGTGCTTCGTACGGTCCCGGCCCAGGCACTCCAGCAGCCGCCGCAGCACCAGGTCCCGGTTGGACTCCAGCACCATGTCGATGAAGTCGATCACGATGATGCCGCCGAGGTCGCGCAGCCGCAGCTGGCGCACGATCTCCTCGGCCGCCTCCAGGTTGTTCCTGGTGACCGTCTCCTCGAGGTTGCCGCCCTGACCGGTGAACTTGCCGGTGTTGACGTCGATGACGACCATCGCCTCGGTCCGGTCGATCACCAGCGAGCCGCCGCTGGGCAGCCAGACCTTGCGGTCCAGCGCCTTCATCAGCTGCTCGTCGATCCGGTAGGTGGCGAAGACGTCGACGTCCGAAGTCCACTTCTGGAGCCGGTTCGCGAGGTCGGGCGCCACGTGCGAGACATAGCCGTGGATGGTCTCCCAGGCGTCGTCACCGCTGACGATGACCTTGGAGAAGTCCTCGTTGAAGATGTCGCGGACGACCCGGACGGTCATGTCGGGCTCGCCGTAGAGCAGCGACGGGGCGCTACCGCTCTTCGCCTTCTTCTTGATCTCCTCCCACTGCGCCTGGAGCCGGGCGACATCGCGGGACAGCTCCTCCTCGCTCGCGCCCTCGGCAGCGGTGCGGACGATCACGCCCGCGTCCTCGGGAACGATCTTCTTGAGGATCTGCTTCAGCCGGGCCCGCTCGGTGTCGGGCAGCTTGCGGCTGATGCCGGTCATCGAGCCCTCGGGCACGTAGACCAGGTAGCGGCCGGGCAGGGAGACCTGGCTGGTCAGCCGGGCGCCCTTGTGGCCGATCGGGTCCTTGGTGACCTGCACGAGCACGGACTGGCCGGACTTCAGGGCGGTCTCGATGCGGCGCGGACCGCCCGAGAGCCCCAGCGCCTCGAAGTTCACCTCGCCCGCGTACAGCACCGCGTTGCGGCCCTTGCCGATATCGACGAAGGCGGCCTCCATGGACGGCAGCACGTTCTGGACCTTGCCCAGGTAGACGTTGCCGACGTAGCTGGTGGCCTGCTCCTTGTTCACGAAGTGCTCGACGAGGACGTTGTCCTCCAGCACGCCGATCTGGGTGCGATCGCCGTTCTGCCGGACGACCATGACCCGCTCGACCGCCTCGCGGCGGGCCAGGAACTCGGCCTCGGTGATGATCGGCACACGGCGGCGGCCCTGCTCGCGGCCCTCACGACGGCGCTGCTTCTTGGCCTCCAGACGCGTCGAGCCCTTGATCGACTGCACCTCGTCGGCACCGGACTCGGCTTCCTTGCCGCGCCGCTCGCGGGGCTCGCGAACCTTGACGACCGTGCGCTCCGGGTCGTCACCGGCGGCCTCGGGCTCGGCGGCGTCGCCGCTGCGACGGCCCCGACGGCGGCGGCGACGGCTGCTGCTGGAGCCGCCGGACTCACCGGCCTCGGCGCCCGACTCGTCCCGGCCCTCGCCCTGCTCCTCGGCGCCCTCGCCCTCGGCGGCCGACTCGTCCTCACCGCTCTCGGACTGCTCCTCGGCGCCCTCGCCCTCGGCGGTCTCGCCCCGGCGGCGACGGCGGCCGCCACGGCGGCGGCGACGGGCCGGACGGTCGCCCGACTCCTCCTCGCCGGACTCGTCCTCGGGCTGACCGGCCTCGGCCTCGGTCTCGGCCTCGGTCTCGCCCTCCTCGGCGGCCTCGGGCTCCTCGGCCTCCGGCTGCTCCTCGGCGGGCGCGGCGCCACGGCGGCGGCGCCGACGGCGGCCGGCGGGCGGCTCGCGCTCGACGGCCTCGGCCGTCGGCTGCTCCTCGTCCTCCTCCTCGGGCTCCTCCAGCGCGGCGGCGGCCTCGGCAGCGGCGCTCTCCGGCGTCTGGAAGACCGGCTCGGTGAAGACCGGCGCCTGGAACACGGCCGTCGGCGGGCGGACCGCCCGGCGCCGCGAACGGGGCGCGGGCTCCGGCTCGGACGCGGTCTCGGCGGCCGGGGCCTCGCCCTCGGCGGCCTGCGGCTCCTGGGCGCCGCTCGGCTCCTCGGCGGCGGGTGCGGTGGACCGGGCGGCGCGGGTGATG